>URWG01000050.1 GCA_900551495.1 uncultured Eubacteriales bacterium | reverse complement strand
CGACGAAGCCCTGCACCGCCGCCTCCTCATAGCCGGAGGAGCCGTTGAACTGCCCCGCGCCGTACAGCCCGCCGACCTTCTTACATTCCAGCGTGGCGGTCAGCTCCGTCGGGTCGATACAGTCATACTCAATAGCATAGGCGGGGCGCAGCATTTCCGCGTGCTCCAAGCCCGCGACGGTATGCAGCATTGCAAGCTGCACATCCTCGGGCAGGCTGGACGAAAAGCCCTGCAAGTACATCTCGTCCGTGTTCAGACCGCAAGGCTCCAAAAAAAGCTGATGGCGCGGCTTATCGGCGAAGCGGACGACCTTCGTCTCAATGCTGGGGCAGTAGCGCGGACCGATTCCGGTGATCGAGCCGTCATAGATCGGGCTGCGGTCGAGATTCGCGCGGATGATCTCGTGCGTTTTCTCGTTCGTATAGGTCAGGTAGCACACCGCACTGTTGACGGGCGGCGTTTTCGTAGACAGGGAGAACGGCTCGGGTCGGTTGTCGCCGACCTGAAGCTCCATTTTGGAAAAATCGACGCTGCGGGCATTGATACGCGGCGGCGTACCCGTTTTGAAGCGGCGCAGCGACAGTCCCAGCCGACGCAGTGAAGCGGTCAGCTCCGTGGCGGCGCGCATCCCGTCCGGTCCGGAGGGGATAGAGCACTCGCCTGTGATCACACGGCTGTCCAAATAGGTCCCCGCTGCAATGATGCACGCACGGACATGATACACCGCGCCGAGCTGTGTCACGACGCCCGTGACCGCGCCGTTTTCCGTCAGCAGCTCCGTCACGGTCGCCTGCTTCAGCTCCAAACGCTCGGTCCGCTCCAGCAGATGCTTCATGTGCTCCTGATAGCGACGGCGGTCCGCCTGCGCCCGCAGAGAGTGGACGGCGGGACCCTTGCCGCGGTTGAGCATACGGTATTGGATGCAGCAGGCATCGGCAGCCTTTGCCATCTCGCCGCCGAGCGCGTCCAGCTCGCGCACCAGATGTCCCTTGCCCGTGCCGCCGATGGCAGGGTTGCAGGGCATATTGCCGACGGCGTCAAGGTTGATGGTAAACACCACCGTGCGCAGACCGAGCCGTGCGGCAGCCAGTCCCGCTTCAATTCCGGCATGACCCGCGCCGATCACGGCGACGTCATACTTACCGGCAAAATATTGCATTTCGATCAGATCCTTTAACGAATTACAGCGGCGATTGCTTGATCTTGGAAAAGCGGCGAGGATAAGCAGTCGGCGTCGGACGTACCTTCCGAAGCACCACGGCGCAATGCTCCGCGTCGCCGATGGCATAGGGCACCACACGTTCGACCCTGCCGCCGAGGACGGCAACGGCATGGGCAGCCTCGTCCAGCTCCTCCCGCGCAGCCGCCGCCTTCATCGCGATAAAGCAGCCGCCGACTTTAACAAACGGCAGGCAAAGCTCGCACAGTACATTCAGTCGGGCAACGGCGCGGGAAACGGCAATGTCGTATTCCTCCCGATGTCCGTATTCCTCCGCACGCACGGCAACGCATTGCGCGGAAACGGAGAGCGTGTCTAACGTCTCGCGCAGCCAGTTGACACGTTTTTGCAGACTGTCAAGCAGGGTCAGCTCTATCGACGGCTCGCCGAGCTTCAGCGGAACGCCCGGGAAGCCCGCGCCGCAGCCGACGTCGATCACGCGCTTACCGCGAAAATCCTCAACCGTCAGCAGCGCGAGGCTATCGGCAAAATGCAGCCGTGCCACCGCGTCCGACTCCGTGATTGCCGTCAGGTTCATGACCCGATTTTTTCCCAGCAGTGCATCGGAGAAGCACTCGCACTGCGTCAGTTGCGTCTCGTTCAGAGAAAGCCCCAGCCGCCGAGCCTCCTCGCGTAGAATTTCCTTCATAATCGCTCCTATTTCCCCACGCAGAAGCGGGAGAAGATACGGTTTGTAATATCCTCGCGCACGGTGCGTCCGATGACCTCGCCGAGCGCCTGCATTGCCTCCTCAACATCGGTCAGAATCGCGTCCGGCGTAATGCCGCGGCGCAGCGCTTCGGCAGCGCGGTCGATCGCCTCCGCAGCACGGGTGATCGCACCGAACTGACGCGGATTGGTCAGAAGTGAGCCGTCGCAGTGCAGCTCTCCGCCGTACCAAGCCTCGATGCAGTCCGTCAGCTCCCGCAGGTGCTCGCCCGTCAGCGCCGAGAGGGAGAACACCTTCTCAAAGGGCAGCTCCTCCGCTCGGACGACCTGTGCACGGTCGGACTTATTGAGGACAGCAACACTGCGCGGCGCACGCTTTGCCGCCTCCATCGCGCGGCAATCCTCATCGTTTAAGGGCTGCGAGCCGTCGCAGACAAAAATTGCAAGCTCCGCCGCCTGTGCCGCCCGCTCCGAGCGCTCCACACCGAGCGCCTCGATGGTGTCGGCAGCGTCGCGGATACCGGCGGTGTCCGTCAGGCGCAGCAGAACGCTTCCGACGCGGACGGTCTCCTCCACCGTGTCGCGGGTCGTGCCCGCAATGTCGGTGACGATCACGCGGTCAAAGCCCGCCAGCGCGTTAAACAGCGAGGACTTGCCCGCGTTCGGTCGCCCGAGTAGGACCGTGCGCACACCGTTTTTCAGGACGGTGCCGCGCTCATAGGTCGCAAGCAGCCGCTTCAGCTCCTCGGCGGAAAAGGTCAGCGTTTTTGACAGCTCCTCCGTACCGAAATCCTCAATATCCTCGTCGGGATAGTCCAGCACAGCGTGAAAATGGCTGCAAAGGTCCGTCATTCGGTCATAAAGCGGCTCAATTCGACGCAGCAGCGCACCGCCGAGCTGTCCTGCAGCATTGGCGGCGGCATCGGCCCTTTCCGCGTCGATCAGGTCAATGACCGCCTCCGCCTGCGTCAGGTCAAGCTGCCCGTTCAGAAAAGCGCGTTTGGTAAACTCCCCTGCCTCCGCCTGCCGCGCCCCGACGCTGAACAGCGCCTCCAGCGCGGCGGAGAGCATAGCGGGAGAGCCGTGGCATTGCAGCTCCACGGTGTCCTCGCCGGTATAGCTGTGCGGGGCGCGGCAGTAGACCGCCATCGCCTGATCGATCACGCGACCGCGACGGTCCCGCAGCGTTCCGAGCAGCAGCTTTCGGTTCGGCGCGTCGGCAAGCCGCAGTCCGCTGGCAAGGGAAAAGACCTTCCCCGCGACCTCGGCACAGCCCGCGCCGGAGAGCCGCACAATACCGATCGCGCACGGAGCCTTCCCCGTTGCGACGGCGGCAATTACGTCATTTGTCCGATTCATCCGTTCATTTCTCTCGTCAGAAATTCCGTCAGCTCGGCAATGCGGTTCGCCGCAAAGGGCGATTCCATATCCGCCTCGTCGAGCAGGTTCAGGACCGTGTTATCCGCAGAATATCCGAGCAGCTCATAGTAAAGGTCCAAGCCGTCGCCGCTCTCCAGCTCCCGCTGGAAAATCTGCAGCGCCGCGTCATTGGAGATGCAGTAGCTGATGACATAGAACGGCGCGATAAGGAAGTGCTGAATGTCGATCCAGCCCGGCGCGACCAGCTCCTCCAGCCCGGGGAAGCTCAAGCCGAACGCCTCGTTGCATTGCAGGAAGAGCTGATTCAGTCCCTCCGCCGTGAGCTGATCGTCGGGCAG
This sequence comes from uncultured Eubacteriales bacterium, assembly GCA_900551495.1. GTDB lineage: Bacteria > Bacillota > Clostridia > Oscillospirales > Oscillospiraceae > JAZOXB01. Next base: position 8,001 of record URWG01000050.1, on the reverse strand, counting down.
CTCGTAAGCCGCCAGCTCAAACGCCGCATAGCAGCCCTGCGAGAGGAACACCATAACGGAATCGGATACCTTGGAGACTGTCAATGCACTGCGCTGCTCCTCCGTCAGCGCCGCCCGATCGAGCGCGAGGAATTCAAGTCCCTGCGAGAAGATCTCGTTGCAGTCGATGGAGCTTGTTGCGCCGCAGTTGACATAGCCGTCAACGAAGTGACCGAATTCGTGCGTCTCGGTCAGAAAATCGCTGATCGTCCCCGTCGGGGAGACATAGAGGAAGGGCATTTCATAGGCGTCGAGGTAGGTCATGTACGAGCCGGGCATTTTGCTCGACGACTCGGTAAGGTCGAACAGATCGTATTGCAGCATATAGTCGTACGCCTCGGCAATTTCCCCGCCGAAGTCCGCCGCCGTATCCGCCAAAAGCTTGAAGCTCGTATCCGTATCCATATCCTCGGTGTACGAGCCGAACGCGGCAGTGTAGTAAAGATCGCTCATCAGCGTGGCGATGTCGGCGGTATATTTGGCGACCTGCTCGGGGGTATAGTCGCGCTGATAGGTATACTCATAGGCAAAGTCGGCATAGCTGTCGTAGCCCAGCTCCTGCGCGATCTCCTTACGCAGACGGATCATGCGGATAAAGAGGTCGGCAACCTGCGGATTATATTTTTCATAGTAGGTCTGATACGCGCTGAGGTAGGTGCCGTAATCGTCGCTCACCTCGGCAGCCACGTCGTCAAACAGCCGCTCCTCACCATTCCAGCTGATCGTCATATTGCTTTGCAGCGACATATACTCGGTCTGAAGCGCCGCCTCCTGCTGCATCAGCTCCACCACGCGGTCGTTGGAGTAGACCTGATTTTCGTCGTAGAACTCAAAGAAGCCTTCGCCGAAGCACTCCTCCTCTAATTCGCCGCGCAGCGGGCTTTGCGACATGGCGATGTAGCACTTTTCAAGCGCCTGCTCTACCAGCGGTCCCTGCTCGTCGTACCACGAGTTCTCTGCGGTGAAGAATTCATCCTCGAGGTCGAGCGTGTAGTGGATGTAGGCAAGCGTCCCCATCGTGGAAAAGACGCGGTAATCATCATAGACATCGTAAAACGCGTCAAGCACGGTCTCCAAGTCCGCACCCTCCTCCACCGACGTCTGCACCGCTGCAATATCGGCACAGAGCTGCTCGCGGTCGGGGCGCGTATAGTCCATCTCGCCGAAGGAGGTCGCGTCAAAGATCGGCTCCGCCGGACGCTCAAACGCGGGAGCGGGCGGCTCGGTCGGTGCCTCGGTGGGGGCTTCGGTCGGCGCCTCCGTGGTCGGCTCGGTGGTCAGCTTGTCGATCAGGTCCTTGAGCTTGACGGCAGGAGACAAAAATGAACAGCCGTTGAGGAGCAGGGCAAGGATCAGTGCAAATGCGAGGAACGCAACGCTTTTTCTGTGTTTCATCGTATTCTTCCTTTCATGTCGGGTTCGGCGGAAATGCGGCTTGCAATTTCCATCAGCTCGGGGTAGTTAACGGGGTTGCCGGCGGCAACGGAGCAGCTTCGGTCAAAGTGCAGCGGCAGTCCGCTGAGCGCCGTAACGACAGCGCCCGCCTCCTGTGCAATGAGGCTTGCCGCAGCGTAGTCCCACGGCGAGAGGCTGCACTCAAAAAACACGTCAACCCGTCCTGCGGCAAGATAGCAAAGGTCCATTGCCGCAGAGCCGCCGCGACGGAAATCCATGGTCCGCGGGAACAGCTCCGCCATAAAGCGGACCGTGGCGGGAACGGTCGGACGGTCATAGATCGCCGAGCCGAACAGCGCCAGGGATTCCGCAAGCGGGACGGAGTTGACATGAATGGGCGCACCGTTCAGGAACGCCCCCTCCCCGCGCCGTGCGGTGAACAGCTCGTCGTAAAAGGGGTTATATACCGCGCCGTATTCCATCCGTCCGTCCGCATAAAGACCGACGGAGACGGCGCTGTGGTGCAGACGGCGGACAAAATTTGCCGTGCCGTCGATGGGGTCAACGATGAACCACGCGTTTTTTCCGTCAATGTCGTGCGACGTCTCCTCCTCGCCGAAGAAGCCCGCCTCGGGGACGACGCGCTTCAGCTCGCGGCGCAGATACTCCTGTACCTGCGTATCGTAGCTCGTGACCAAATCACAGGCGATTGTCTTTTGCCGCACGGCTTCGTCAATGTGCCGTGCGTCCCGAATCAGTGCACCGGCAGCGCGGACGACCTGCCCGATCTCATAAAAATTATAACTCATCGGCATCCCTCCTAAAAAACCTGCAAAATGCAGCCCTTGAGGTAATGCGTATGCTCGACGCTGAGGGAGGCGGGATGGTCGCGTGACTGCACCAGCCGCTCCAGCAGACGAACCGTTCTTCCGCTGTCGGCGGCGGCATCGCGGAGCATCTGTTCAAACAGCGGCTGCGTCATAAACTGGCTGCACGAGCAGGTGACCAAAAAGCCGCCCGTCTCGACCAGCCGCATACAGCGCAGATTCAGCTCCTTGTAGCCGCGGTAAGCCCCCTCCAGCGCACGCCTGCTCTTTGCGAAGGCGGGCGGGTCGCAGATGACGACGCCGAAGCGCCTTCCCTCCGCAGAATATTGCTTGACCAAATCGAAAACGTTCACGCAGACGGTCGTTACCCGGTCCGCGACGCCGTTTCGCTCGGCATTTTTCAGCACCGCTTGCAGCGCCGTCTCGGAGACATCGACCGCCTCCACGCTTTTCGCGCCGTAGAGCGCCGCATGGACGGAGAAGCCGCCCGTGTGACAGCACAGGTCCAGCACGCTCTGCCCCGCGCAATAGGGGCGCAGATGCCCGCGGTTTTCCTGCTGGTCGAGGAAGTGCCCCGTTTTCTGCCCGTTCTCCAAATCGACCGCCATCAGCGCGTCGTGCTCGCGGATCACAAGCTCCTTCGGGACTGTGCCGTAGACACAGCCCTTCTGCTGCGGCAGCCCCTCCTTCTCGCGCACGGCAAGGTCGTTGCGCTCATAGATGCACGTCGGGTGAAACAACTCAACCAGCAGCTCAATCAGCTCAGGCTTTCTCCGCTCCATACCGAGGCAAACGATCTGAAACGAGAGACAGTCGGAGAATTTGTCCACCGTCAGCCCGGGGAGCCCGTCCGCCTCGCCGAACACAACGCGGCAGGCGTCGGAAAAGCCCAGCTTCCGTCGATTTTCCCATGCGGCAAGCAGGCGGCGGCAAAAGAATTCGCGATCAATCGTCTCCTCTCGGCGAAGCGTCAGCATCCGCACGACGATCTTCGAGCGGCTGTTAAAAAAGCCCTTGCCGACAAAGCGCAGGCGGCTGTCCAGCACCTCGACAACCTCACCGTCGCGGCAGCGCTCGTCCACCCAATCCGCCTCATTGTCGAAAATCCACTGCTGCCCGGCTAAGAGCTTCTTTTCCTCGCCGCGCCGCAGACAAAGCAGTCCCGCTTCCATATGCTTCTCTCCGTTTCCGCTGATTGTTTCTTGACGATTCATTATAGCATAGATTTCTCCGTTTGCACAGCGGGAAAACGAAAAAAATCACATTTGCTTGCAAAACGGAGGGTTTTGTGGTTAAATATAGCCGAATCTTGAGAATTGAGGGAGCGCAATGCCGAAAATTTTATTTGTATGTACGGGAAACATTTGCAGAAGTCCGATGGCGGAGTTTCTGCTGCGCTATATGGTAAAAAAGCGCGGGATCGCCGACCGCTTTGAGATCGCCTCGGCGGCGACCACGGCGGACGAGATCGGCAACCCTGTCTATCCTCCGGTGCGGCGGCTGCTGAACAAGCGCGGCATTTCCTGCGAGGGAAAGCGGGCGCGGCAGCTCGTGCGCGCGGATTACGACCGTTATGACCATATCATCGCGATGACCGAGCGGCACCGTCAGGCTATGCTGCGGCTGTTCGGCGGCGATCCGCTGGGGAAGCTATCGCTGCTGCTGGACTATACCGACGATCCGCGCGATCTGGACGACCCGTGGTACACCGCCGACTTTGAGCGCGCCGCTGCGGAGATCGAGGAGGGGCTGGACGGCTTATTGCGGCAGCTCACGGCATAATAGCGAACGGCGGGGGTTGCGAAACGCGGCGCCCGCCGATTTTTGTGCAGAATGCACAGTTTTCGTATGCCGAAAAAGTTAAACTTTACAAAATTGCCGACAGGCAATTGACATTCGAACAAGGACGGTCTATAATGAACAAAAAAGAACAGATTAACACTCAAAAGAACATCGAGGCACACGCAAGGAGGAATTCTATGCTGCCGGTCGAACGCCGAGAGCGGCTGCTGGCTCTGTTACAGGAGCGGAAGAGCGCATCAACCGAGGAGCTCGCCTCCGCGCTGGAGGTCAGCGTCATGACCGTGCGGCGTGATTTGGAGCTGTTCCAGCGAGAGGGCAGGATTCAGCGCTGTCACGGCGGCGCAGTCCTCAGTCAGAAAAGCGTTCAGGAGGCATCCTACGATCAGAAAATGACCGTAGGCATGGAGCGCAAGGCGGTGCTTGCCAAGCTCGCGGCGCAGCTCGTCGAGCCGGGAATGACCGTTTATTTGGACGCCGGCACATCAACATATCTGATTGCCGAGGAGCTGGCGCAGATCGAGCGCCTGACGATCATCACCAACGACCTGAAAATTGCGCTGCGTCTGCTCTCCTCATCGGTCGAGGTCGTCGTTCTCGGCGGAAAGGTGCAAAAGCGCACGGGCAGCATGATCGGCGGGAGCACGCTGGAACAGATGAGCAATCTCCGCGCGTCGATCGCCTTTGTCGGTGCCGCCTCCATTGACGAGCATTTTGCCACGCTGACGCCGACGCAGGAAAAGGTAGCGCTCAAGCGCTCCATCCGAAGCATCGCGCAGAAAAGCTATCTGATCGCGGATGCCTCCAAATTCCACAGCTCCGCGCTGTACTTCGTCGATCATCTGTCGGATTACGACGGCGTTATTACCGATGCAATTTTTAACGAAAGCGAGCTGCGCCTTCTTGGAAAAAAGACGCGCCTGATTACACCCTGACGGAAACACGAGAGGAGTCGATACCATGCCAAGATGTATTGTTATTGCGGACGACCTGACCGGCGCCAACGCTACCGGCGTTCTCCTGAAGAAAAACGGCTTCGACACGCTGACGTTGCTGCGCGGCTCGATCGGGCAGGCGGCGAAGCTTCCGTATTGCGACTGCCTCATCACACCGACGGACAGCCGCGCCATCGCGCCGCAGGAGGCATATGACCGTGTCGCCTCCACCCTGCAGCTTTTACGTGGTGATGAGGTGCTGCACTATGCCAAGCGCATCGACAGCACGCTGCGCGGAAATTTAGGCAGCGAAACGGACGCCTTTTTGGACGTGCTGGGCGAGGAATACATGGCGGTTTGCGTGCCCTGCTTCCCCTCCTCCGGTCGCGTGATCGTCGGCGGGCACCTGCTGGTCAACGGCGTCCCGCTGCGCAAGACTGAGGCGGCGCAGGACCCCAAGTGCCCCGTCAATGTCACAAATGCCGTCGCGCTGTTCCGCAGTCAAAGCAAGTACCCCACCGCCGCGATCCCGCTGGACACGGTCCACGACGGCGTGGAGGTGCTGGGACGTGCCATTGCGGAATTGCAGGCGCAGGGCGTGCGGAATCTGATCGTTGACAGCGTGACCACCGAGGACATGGAAACAGTGGCGCAGGCGCTTCGTCAGCAGAAAATCGCTGCGATTTCCGTCGATCCCGGTCCCTTCACCGCGATCTTGGCGCGGCATCTGCTGCCGCGCACACAGACCGACGCCAAGCTCCTGTGCGCGATCGGCTCGGTCAACGGCGTTGCCGGTCGGCAGGCGCGGCGGCTGCTGCAAACGCTTCCGATCAAGGCGCAGTACATGGAGATCGCCGCCGTTTTGGAGGGCGGCGCTACCCGTCAGGCGGAGATCGACCGTCTGATTCGGGCACTGCGTGCGGAGGACGGCAATCTTCTTGCCGTGATCGGCTGCGGCATCGATCCGGAGAAACGCGTTCCCTTCGAGCCGTATTTGGAAAAGGCGGGCTTGGACGCCGAGGCGCTGTCCGAGCGGATCAATACCGCCTTTGCGGAGGTAACGCTCGCGGTCGTGCAGGGCGACGAACGTTTCCGCGGTGTCTATTCCACCGGCGGCGACATTACCGCCGCGATTCACCGCGCTGCGGGGACCGTGGGGCTTCGGCTCATCACGGAGGTCGTACCGCTTGCGGGCTACGGCATTGCCATGGGCGGCACGCTTGACGGCAGAGCATTTCTCAGCAAGGGCGGCATGGTCGGCGACGAAAACGCCATGGTCACCTGCGTAACATATCTACAGGAACATATGACGAGCAGAAAGGAAGGGCAATGATGAGACCGTTACTTGCAATCCCCATGGGCGATGCCGCCGGCATCGGTCCCGAGATCATTCTCAAAACGCTGGCGAACGAGGAAACGCAAAGCTCCGCCCGCTGCCTTGTGATCGGCAGCCGCAAGCTGCTGGAGCACGCCGAGCAATACCCAAACATTCCGCAGCTTACGCTCCATACGGTCCAAACACCGCAGGAGGGCGATTACCGCGCGGGCGTGCTCAATCTGATCGACTTGGATAATATCGACATGGAGGAATTCCGCGTCGGGCAGGTCAGCGGTATGTGCGGAAAGGCGGCATATGATTACATTGCCAAGAGCATCGAGCTTGCCAACGCCCATTTGGTCGATGCGGTGGTAACGCCACCGATCAATAAAGAGTCTTTGAAGAAAGGAGGTATTCCGTACATCGGGCACACCGAGATCTTCGGCGCACTGACGCATACGGACGATCCCCTGACCCTCTTTGAGGTTCGGAATCTGCGCGTCTTTTTCCTGACGCGGCACGTCTCTCTGCGAAAGGCGTGTGACCTCGTTACCAAGGAACGGATCATCGACTATGTGCAGCGCTGCCTTGACGCTCTGCGAAAGCTGGGCGTTACGGAGGGCACCATGGCGATCGCCGGTCTCAATCCGCACAGCGGCGAGCACGGTCTGTTCGGCGACGAGGAGGTCCGTGAGGTTGCGCCGGCAGTGCAGGAGCTGCAACGGATGGGCTATCCTGTCGTCGGTCCCATCGGCGCGGACTCGGTGTTCTCTCAGGCACTTCACGGGAAGTATAACAGCGTACTCAGCCTTTATCACGATCAGGGACATATTGCAACGAAAACCTTAGACTTTGAACGCACCATTTCCATTACCGCGGGTATGCCGATCCTTCGCACCTCGGTAGACCACGGAACCGCGTTCGACATTGCCGGCACCGGAATCGCAAGCTCCGTCAGCATGGAAGAAGCTGTACGCCTTGCGGTGAAATACGCACCGGCATTCCGGCAGGCACAATAAGCAACCAAGTAATTCCGCACACGAAGAGAGAGGAGTAGTTTTCATGAGTTCTGGCACTCAAATGCTGATTGCTTTGTTCATCGGCATCGTACTGTTGATTCTTCTGATATTGAAGACCAAAGTTCACGCATTCCTCGGCTTAATCATCGCAGCGGTTGTTATCGGTCTCGTCGGCGGTATGCCTGCCTCCGACGTCCCCAAATCCATTATTAACGGCTTCGGCGGCACCCTCGGCAGTATCGGTATCATCATCGGCTTCGGCGTCATGATGGGACAGATCTTCGACAAGACCGGCGCTGCCGAGCGTATGGCACTGACCTTTATCAAACTGTTCGGCAAGAAACGCGAGCATTGGGCGATGGCGCTGACCGGCTTCATCGTCTCCATCCCGATTTTCTGCGACTCCGGCTTTGTCATCGTCAGCCCCATCGCAAAGGCGATCTCCAAAAAGACCCGCCGCTCCATCATTTCCATTGCCGGTCCTTTGGCTGCCGGTCTGGTCATCACGCACTCTTTGGTTCCCCCCACACCCGGTCCTTTGGGCGTTGCGGGCACCTTCGGTGTTGACGTCGGCAAGTTCATCCTTTGGGGCATCGTGATTGCCCTTCCGATGACGATCATTGCCACCCTCTACTGCCAGTGGCTCCGCCAACCAATCTTCCATTCTT
>URWG01000049.1 GCA_900551495.1 uncultured Eubacteriales bacterium | reverse complement strand
CGACCCGCTTGTAGAAGTCCTCCTCCGTCACGCCCGCCGACTCCAAAACTTCTTCCACCGTCAACTGTTTGCCGTCGCTGATACGGAAGTTATAGACATGGTAGTCGCTTGCCCGCTGAAAACCCTCCGACGGGTTAATTTGTTCCAAATAAGCCAACCGCCGTACCACACTCAGCACGTCCCCGTCGATCCAATACGCAAACGTATTGTGCTCATCCAACACGAATGTTCCGTCCTCCTTCATTTGCTCGCCGTAAATCTCGCTGATCTTCTGTCTGATTTGCTCGGCATCGCTCGCCGACCGAAGGATTTCCGGCAAGGTATCTTCAAATTCGAGCACGGCGAGAGGCAGGTCAGATCTTCGACGTGCCTCTGCCAACGATTCGTCTGTTGCTCCTTCCGTCTCCGACGGTGCCTCTGTCGTCGGCGCTTCCGTTGTTTCGGTCGTTGGCAGCTCTGTTGCTTCTGTTATCGCCGGCTCCGTCGTTCCTTCCATCGGCACGACCTCCCCGCACCCGCCGAGCAGCAGTGCAAGCGTCACTGCCGCAGCAATGAGCCATTTCATTTCGCTTTCCCCCTTTTCTTTTATCAACCCTCATGTTCCAGCGCAAGAGTCAATATTTGCTCATAATACGGTGAGAATTCTTCCGTCTGCTCATACGGCAGCAGGACCGTATAGTAATCCGCACCTGCAACTTGGCGCACATAACCCGCAAACCACAGCTCACCGTCGTCATTCAGATACGGGATCGCCCGATGTACATACTCCTCCGAAGTCGTCTGAGAGAAGCTCCACAGAGCACTGGAATTCATAGGAGCGTCCGACGAAAGACTTATCTCTATCACTTCGACCGGCAGATATGCGCAGCACGCATTTCCCGTTCCGACTGCGACCCGCTTGTAGAAGTCCTCCTCCGTCACGCCCGCCGACTCCAAAACTTCTTCTGCCGTGACCGGGCTACCGTCGCTGATATGCAGTCGGTAGATCAGATATTCGTCCGCGATGTCAAAGCCTTCCCTGCCGCCGACCGCCTCCCCGCTTGAATCACGGAAGACCAGTGTCAGAATATCCTCATAAATATAATATTCGTAGGAGTACTCTCCATACCACGTCATTACACCGTCGGCATTTAATCTACCATCGAATATTTGGCGAAACTTTTCATTGATCTCTTCCGCATACTCCCCCGACAGGTTGATCTGCGGAAACGCATGAAGGACTCCCGTCCCGTCAGCGAACGTATATACATCCCGATGCGCATCCGTCACAATGTTTTCACGCGTGATCGGCTCGGTCGGTGTCGTCGGTCCTTCGGTCGTCACTTCCTCTGTCGTCGGCGCTTCCGTTGCCTCGGTCGTCGGCGGCTCTGTTGCTTCTGTCATCGTCGGCTCTGTCGTCCCCTCCGTCGGCACGACCTCCCCGCACCCGCCGAGCAGCAGCGCAAATGCCAGTAAAACCGCAAGCAAGCCGCTTCGTTTCATCTCGGTCACTCCTTTCCATTTTCATAGGGTCGGTTATTGCTTCCTACTAAAGAGACGAATTTCATTTTAATCGGTTCCGCCTTTTTGTAAAAATTTGAATTTGCTTGACAAACTCCGCGCGGGGGGATATGATATAAAATGGTGTGAAAGCAATACTATGAACAACAAAGGAGGGAACATCATGGATGCTGGAAGTAGCAGCGGCACAGCGGTAGGGCGACGACCGCAGGGGACGTCCGGTATCCGCCGTTCCCCGGTTTTCTGATCAGCCTGCCGTGCCGACTTCCGAATCTTGATGGATTGTAACATGAAAAGTCAGGAGGAAAGAACCGATGGCAGAGCATAACGTCACCGTCGAAAGCACGCTGACCGCGCTTTTGTCGGAGAAAAAATATGCAACGATACGCGATATTCTAATCACGATGAACCCGTCCGACATCGCCTCGATCTTTGACGAGTTAGAGGAGGAGCGGCTGCCGCTGCTGTTCCGACTGCTGCCGAAGGAGCTGGCGGCGGAGACCTTCGTGGAGATGGAGCCGGACGCGCAGGAAATGCTCATCCGCGGCTTTTCCGATTCGGAGCTTCGCGAGGTTTTGGACGAGCTGTACGTGGACGACGCGGTTGATTTGGTGGAGGAAATGCCCGCCAACGTCGTGCGCCGTATTCTCTCGCAAGCCGACCCGCAAATGCGCAAGGAAATCAACGAGATCCTGCGCTACCCCGACAACTCCGCCGGCTCGATTATGACCACGGAGTATGTTTCCCTGCGTCCGGATATGACGGTGGAGGAGTCCATTCTCCGTATCCGTCGGACGGGCGTGGACAAAGAGACGATTTACACCTGTTATGTGACCAAGGACCGCACGCTCATCGGCTTGGTCACGGTCAAGGACCTCCTGCTGACCGAGGATGACGACACCACCATAAAGCAGATCATGGAAACGAACGTCATCTCCGTCAACACCCACACCGACCAGGAGGAGGTCGCGCAGATGTTCTCGAAGTACAACTTCCTTGCGCTGCCCGTCGTCGATGCAGAAAACCGCATGGTCGGTATCGTGACCTTTGACGACGCAATGGACGTCATGGAGGACGAGGCGACCGAGGATATGGAGATCATGGGCGGCATGACGCCGTCGGACAAAACCTATCTGCGTTCGACGACCTTCGATCTGTTCAAGCACCGTATTCCGTGGCTGATGCTCCTGATGGTCTCCGCGACCTTCACGGGTCTTATCATCACGGGCTTTGAAAATGCGCTGCGGGTGCAGGTGGCGTTGACCGCCTTCATTCCCATGCTGATGGACACGGGCGGTAATTCCGGCTCGCAGTCGTCTGTCACGGTCATTCGCGCACTTTCGCTTGGCGAGTTGGATTTTTCCGATATTTTACAGGTTATTTGGAAGGAAGTTCGTACCGCCGTTCTCTGTGGTATCTCGCTGGCGGCGGCGTGCTTTGCCAAAATCATGCTCATCGACCGTCTCCTCATGGGTAATGCCGACATCACCGTTACGGTCGCCGCCGTGGTATGCATCACGATGGCGCTGACCGTGCTGGTTGCAAAGGTGATCGGCTGCTCCCTGCCAATGCTTGCTAAAAAGATCGGCTTTGACCCGGCGGTCATGGCAAGTCCGTTTATCACCACGATCGTTGACGCCGTTTCCCTGCTGATCTACTTCGGCATTGCGACGATTCTTTTGCCGTAAGGTTTCAGACTGTCCTCCGCGGAGGGCAGTTTGTTTTCTCTCGGCAACTACCGAACGGCATTTCGGAATCGCTTGACAAGCGCCGTACTGTTCCCTATAATTCACGAGTAACCCCAATGAAAGGATCATATTATGGAGCATATCATTGAAATCGAACATTTGGATAAATCCTTCGGCGATGTCCACGCGGTGAACGACCTGTCCTTCCACGTTCGGCAGGGCGAGCTGTTCGCATTTTTGGGCGTGAACGGCGCAGGCAAGAGCACGACGATCTCCATTATGTCAGGTCAGCTTGCCAAGGACGGCGGCTCCGTCAAGCTTTTCGGTCAGGACGTTGACCGCCATCTTGCCGCGATCACGCGGCGGCTCGGCGTCGTCTTTCAAGGCTCGGTGCTCGACCGGCCGCTCTCCGTGCGGGACAACCTGCAAAGCCGCGCCGCCCTTTACGGCATTACCGGCAAGGCGTTCCGCGAACGTCTGGCGGAGCTTGCGGCGCTGCTGGACTTTGAGCCGCTGCTCAGCCGAACCGTCGGTAAGCTCTCGGGCGGACAGCGGCGGCGCATCGACATCGCCCGAGCCCTGCTCCACAAGCCTGAAATTCTGATTCTCGACGAGCCGACGACGGGACTTGACCCGCAGACGCGGAAGCTGCTGTGGGACGTGGTGCAGAAGCTGCGCCGCGAGGAAAACATGACCGTGCTTCTCACCACGCATTATATGGAGGAGGCGGCGGACGCCGATTATGTTGTCATCATCGACGGCGGTAAAATTTCCGCCGAGGGCACTCCGCTGGAGCTGAAAAACACCTATACCGGCGACTACATCACCCTTTACGGGCAGGACGAGGCGCAGATTCGTGCGCTCGGACTTCCCTGCGAGGCAATCCGTGACGCCGTTCGCGTTGCCGTGCCGAATACCGCTGCGGCGACGAAGCTCATCGTCGAGCATCCCGCGCTGTTTACGGACTATGAGATCACCAAGGGAAAAATGGACGACGTTTTCCTTGCCGTTACCGGTAAAAAGCTGGTGGGAGGTGCAGTAAAATGACAGTAGTAAATAGTCTGACAAGGCGTAACATCAAGCTGTTCTTCAAGGACAAGGGGATGTTCTTCTCCTCGCTCATCACGCCGATCATCCTGCTGGTACTGTACGTCACCTTCCTTGCCAACGTCTACCGCGACAGCTTCGTGTCCGCAATGCCGAACGGCTTTCAAATTGACGACGCGCTGATCGATGCCACGGTCGGCGGGCAGCTCATCTCCTCGCTATTGGCGGTCTGCTGCGTCACCGTCGCGTTCTGCTCGAACCTGCTGATGATTCAGGACAAGGTCAGCGGAGCAAGACGCGACATTGCCGTTACGCCTGTCCGCCGCTCTGCCGTCGGTCTGAGCTACTTCCTCGCCTCCGCCGTGAGCACGCTCATCATCAGCTTCTGTGCGCTGGGCGTCAGCCTGCTGTACCTGCTGAAGGCAGGCTGGTATCTCTCGGGCGGCGACGTGGCGGCGCTGGCAGCCGACGTCCTGCTGCTGACGCTGTTCGGCGTGGCGCTCTCCTCGTGCGTCAACTTCCCGCTCCGCACCAACGGACAGGCTTCCGCCGTCGGTACCATCGTCAGCGCGGGCTACGGCTTCCTCTGCGGCGCATATATGCCCATTTCCAGCTTTTCCGGCGGCTTGCAGAAGGTCCTGTCCTTCCTCCCCGGCACCTACGGCACGAGCCTGATCCGCAACCACGCGCTGGCGGGCGTTTTCCGTGAGATGGCGGCAGTCGGCTTCCCTGCCGAGGTCGTTGAGGGTATCAAGCGCTCCATCGACTGCAACCTTACTTTCTTCGACAAGCAGGTCAGCGTTCCCGCCATGTACGCCGTCCTCGGCGGTGCGGTCGTGCTGTTTGTCGCGCTTTACATCATTCTGAATGTGCTCCGCAAGAAAGAGCACTGATATGTTAGGAGATATACAATGCTGAGAATCGAACATCTGACCAAAACCTACGGCGAGAAAAGGGCAGTGGATGACCTGTCGTTGCACATCGCGCCGGGCGAAATTTACGGCTTTATCGGTCATAACGGCGCGGGCAAGACGACCACGCTGAAATCCGTCGTCGGTATTTTGCAGTTTGACGCCGGTGAAATTTACATCGACGGTCACTCTGTCAAGACCGAGCCGCTTGTCTGCAAGCGCCTGTTTGCCTACATTCCCGATAACCCCGATCTGTACGACTTCATGAGCGGCATTAAGTACCTGAACTTCATTGCTGACATCTTCGGCGTCAGCGCCGAGGTCCGGAAGGAGCGCATTGCAAAATACGCCGCGATCTTTGAACTGACGGACGATTTGGGACAGCCCATTGCCTCCTACTCCCACGGCATGAAGCAGAAGCTTGCCATCATTGCCGCGTGGCTGCATGACCCGAAGCTTGTGATTATGGACGAACCGTTTGTCGGTCTTGACCCCAAGGCATCGCACCTGCTCAAGGGCATGATGCGCGAGCTTTGCGAAAACGGCGGCGCGATTTTCTTCTCGACGCACGTCCTCGAGGTCGCGGAAAAGCTCTGCGACAAGGTCGCCATCATCAAGGCGGGCAAGCTCATCCGCTCCGGCACGATGGAGGAGGTCAAGGGCGACGACTCTCTCGAGGAGGTCTTTCTTGAGCTGGAGGACGAGCAATGCTGAAGCTTCTTCTGAAAAAGCAGCTCACGGAGATTTTCCGGAACTATTTTTACAACCCGAAAAAGAACACAAGCCGTTCCCGCGGCTCCACCGCTACAATGATCGCGCTGTTTGCCCTGTTAATGGTCGGTGTGCTGGGCGGTATCTTCACCTTCTTCGCACTGATGGTGTGCGACACGCTGGTCGCGCTTGACCTCGGCTGGCTGTATTTCACGCTGTTTTCGCTGTTGGCGGTGTTTCTCGGCACCTTCGGCAGCGTGTTCAACACCTATTCCGGTCTGTACCTCTCCAAGGACAACGACCAGCTGTTGTCCATGCCGATTCCCGTGCGCTATATCATCACCGCACGGCTGCTGGGTGTTTACCTGATGGGGCTGATGTACTCCGGTATCGTCATCATCCCCGCGATCGTCGTTTATTTGGTCGTCGCGCCGTTTTCCGTCTCCGCGCTGATCTGCTCCGTCCTTCTGGCGGTGCTGATCTCCCTGTTCGTGCTGGTGCTGTCGTGTCTGCTCGGCTGGGTCGTGGCAAAAATCAGCCTGAAGCTGAAAAATAAGAGCTTTATCGCAGTCCTTGTCTCCCTTATCTTCTTCGGCGCGTACTATTTCTTCTACTTTAAGGCGCAGACGCTGCTGCAGGAGCTGATGGAAAACGCCGTTCTCTACGGCGCGATCATCAAATCCTCCGCCTACCCCCTGTACCTGCTCGGGCGCGTTGCCGAGGGCGATTGGCTTGCGACGCTCATCGTCGGCGGTGTTGTGCTGGCGCTGTTTGCGCTGACTTGGGCGCTGCTGTCGCGGAGCTTCCTGAAGATCGCGACCGCCACCGGAAAGGTCGCCCGCGTCGCCTACCGCGAGGGCAAAACGCAGCTCCGTTCCCCCGCCCGCGCACTGCTGCGCAAGGAATTCCGCCGCTTTACCTCCAGTCCGAACTATATGCTCAACTGCGGGCTGGGTTCGCTGATGCTCGTGATCGCCGCCGTCGCGCTGCTGTTCAAGGGCGGCGAGCTGCTGTCCACCCTCACGCTGGTATTCTCCGCTCATCCGGATACCGTCGCCGCTCTGCTGTGCGCCGCGATCTGTATGGTCGGGACGATGAACGACACGACCGCCCCCTCGATCTCGTTGGAGGGCAAGGCGCTGTGGCAGCTTCAATCCCTGCCCGTTGACCCGTGGCAGGTGCTGCGGGCAAAGCTGACCGTGCAGCTCAGTCTGACGATGCTGCCGTCGCTTCTTTGCAGCGTCTGTGCGCTGATCGTCTTCCCCTTCGGTGCGGGCGAGGCTGTGATGATCCTTCTTCTGCCGCAGCTCTACGCGCTGCTTTCCGCCACGTTCGGGCTGTTCCTCGGACTGAAAAAACCGAATCTGACGTGGACCAGTGAGATCATTCCCATCAAGCAGGGCTTCGGCGTGTTTTTGGCACTGCTGGTCGGCTGGGCATACGGTTTGCTGCTCGGCGGCGGCTTCCTGCTGTTCGGCTACAAACTCGGCGCTGTGGGCTATCTCGCGGGCTTTGCCGTCCTCTCGCTGGCGCTGACCGTGCTTTTGACCGTTTGGCTCAAGCGCCGCGGCACCGAAATTTTCGCAACACTTTGAGTTAAAACAGCCGCTTTGTTTTGTAGCGGCTCTGAAAATATGATACTGTACAAATATTGATTTTTCGCATATCGGAGGAGCAAGCAATGAGAGGCGTCCCGTCACTGATTACCGACATCCGCAAGAAGGTCTTTACCGAGGTTGCGCGGATGGCATACGAGAGCAACGATTTTACCAAGGCGGAGGACCTGCCCTATGTGATCGTCCCGGGCGAAAACCCGCTGCACCGCGAGTCGATTTTTCTTGAACGCGCAATCGCGGGCGAACGGATAAGGCTGGCGATGGGTCTGTCGCTGCAATCGGTGCAGCAGCGGACGCTTCTGACCGAGGGTATGGATCAGGCGGCGATCGCCGAGCAGTATTACGAGCCGCCGCTCATCAATATCATCCCCTATGCGTGTCACCGCTGCCCGACGCGGCAGTATCTTGTGACCGACCTGTGTCAGAACTGCCTTGCCGCCTCGTGCCATCGGGTCTGCCCGAAGGACGCAATCTATTTTCTCAACGGCAAGAGCCATATCGACCGCGACAAGTGCATTAAGTGCGGCAAGTGCGCCGGCGCCTGTCCCTATCACGCCATCCACTATATTGAGCGCCCCTGTCAGGCGGCGTGCGGCGTGGACGCCATCGGCATGGACGAGAACGGCCGCGCGGTGATCGACCACGACAAGTGCGTCGCCTGCGGTCAGTGTCTCGTCAATTGCCCGTTCGGCGCGATCGTGGATAAGGGTCAGCTCTATCAGGTCATCCGCAGCATCATGTCGGGTGACCAGGTCATCGCTATCGTCGCGCCTGCCTTCATCGGACAGTTCGGCAAGTTCTCCACTCCTGAAAAGTTCACCGCTGCCATGCGGGAGCTGGGCTTCGCGAGCGTCGTGGAGGTCGCCGTGGGCGCGGACATCTGTACCGTTGAGGAGGCAAAGGACTTTTTGGAAAAGGTCCCGAACGAACAGCCTTATATGGCAACCTCCTGCTGCCCCGCGTGGCATTCGATGGTCTATAAGAACTTCCCCGATCAGGCGAAGAACATCTCCATGACGCTCACGCCGATGGTCTTTACCGCGCGGCTGCAAAAGAAGGAGCACCCCGACTGCAAAATTGTCTTTGTCGGTCCTTGCGCAGCGAAAAAGCTCGAAGCCATGCGGCAGGACATCCGCAGCGACGTTGATTTTGTCCTGACCTTTGAAGAGCTGATGGGAATGCTTGAAGCCAAGGGGATCGACTTTGCCGCGATGCCCGACGGAGAGAGTCTCCGCGAGGGAACGGCGGCGGGACGCGGCTTTGCGGTCTCGGGCGGCGTAGCGGGAGCGGTAAAGGACGTCATTGCCAAGCTTGCACCCGACCGCGAGTGCAAGACTGTCGGCGCGGAGGGACTGCGCGAGTGCCGCCGCCTGATGATGATGGCAAAGGCGGGAAAATACAACGGCTATCTGCTGGAGGGTATGGCGTGTCCCGGCGGCTGTGTCGCGGGTGCGGGAACGCTGCTGCCCGTCGAGCTTGCCGCCCGCGTCGTCGGTCGCTATCAAGCCGAGGCGGAGGCAAGGGACCCGCTCGAAAGCAAATACAGCGCCGAGGGCGAGGCATTAACGGAATAAGGAATTAAATGTTCGGCGCAGCTCCCGTTTCGGAAGCTGCGCCGATTTTTTTCATCGCTATTATTGCCGCAGAGCGCGGAGGGAGTTCAGAATCGCAATCATGGCAACGCCGACATCGGCGAAGATCGCCAACCACATCGGCGCATAGCCCAGTGCGCCCAAAATCAGGCAGACGCCCTTCACGCCCAGTGCAAAGGCGATGTTTTCCTTTGCAATGCGGCAGGTCTTACGCGCAATGTGCAGTAGGCTCGGCAGACGGGACAGGTCATCCTTCAAAAGCACCGCGTCCGCAGCCTCGACCGCCGCATCCGAGCCGACACCGCCCATGGCAATGCCGACATCCGCCACCGTCAGCACAGGCGCATCGTTCACCCCGTCGCCGACGAAGATCACCGACTCGGGGCGCTGCTCGACCAGCGTGACCTTATCCTGCGGCAGGAGCTGTGCGTGGAACTCGTCCAAGCCCGCCTCCTTCGCAATGGCAGCGGCAGTCTCCTCGCGGTCGCCCGTCAGCATGACCGCCCGCTCCAAGCCCGCAGCATGGAGCTTTTGAATCGTCTCGGGCGTTCCCTCGCGGAGCGTGTCGCCGAGGACGACCGTACCGATGTATTTCCCTTCTCTTGCGACGTAGATTGCCGTTCCCGCAAAAGCGGTCGTCGGAATTTCAACGCCGAGCTGCTCCATCAGCCGACGGTTGCCGACGGCGACACTCGCGCCGTCCACCGTCGCGGTAATACCGTTGCCGGCGGTCTCCGAAATATTCTCCGCAGCCGTGCCGCAGCTCGGCGAAGCCTCGCGAAGCGCGTGGGCAATGGGGTGGTTGGAATACTGCTCACAGCGGGCGGCAATACGCAGCACCTCGTCGGTGTTCTCCCCGACGACCTCGCGGACGGAGAATTCGCCCTTAGTCAGCGTGCCCGTCTTATCAAAGACGATCGTTTTTGCCTTGCACAGTCCCTCCAAAGCGCTCCCGCCCTTGACGATAATGCCCAGCTTAGCCGCCGCGCCCATGCCCGAGAAGAAGCTCAGCGGCACGGAGATCACCAGTGCGCACGGGCAGGAAATGACGAGGAAGGACAGCGCACGGCTCAGCCACTCGGTAAACGGCTGCCCGAACGCCAGCGGCGGAATTGCTGCCAGCAGCACCGCAGCCGTGATCACGCTCGGCGTGTAGTAGCGGGAGAAGCGGGTAATCAGACGCTCGGAGGCAGCCTTCTTCTCCGTCGCCTGCTCTGCAAGCGCCAAAATCCGCGCGACCGTCGAATGCTCATAGGCGCTCTCTGCGCGAATTTTCAGGACACCCGTCAAGTTGACGCTGCCCGAAACGACCCGCTCCCCTGCCTGCACCTCGTCAGGAAGGGACTCGCCGGTAATGTTCGAGGTATCGAGCGTGCTCTCGCCCTCAACGATCTCGCCGTCTACGGGAATTCGCTCGCCCGGACGGACCAGCAGCAGCTCACCCGCGCAAACCTCCTCCGGCTCGACCTCGACCTCTTTGCCGTCCCGCAGAACGACCGCGCGATCGGGACGCAGGTCCATCAGGCTGCTGATGGACTTCCGCGACCGCTCGACCGCGATATGCTCAAACAGCTCGCCGATCTGGAAGAGGATCATAACGCCCGCCGCCTCTGCCCAGTCCTGCATTGCAACGGCGCAGACGGTGGCAAGTCCCATCAGGAAGTTCTCATCAAAGAACTGACCGTGAAAAATATTGCGCACAGCGTCCCACAGGACGTCATAGCCGGAGATCAGCCATGCCGCCAGCATGAAGCCCGCTCTCCACCAGCCGGGCAGGAGGAACCCGATCCCGAGCAAGAGAACGGAGCAGCCGATCCTCGCCAGCGCGATCTTCTCACGCCGTTTCATGCGAGTACCTCGCAGTCAGGCTCGACCTTTGCAACCGTCTTTTTGACGGCGGCAAGAACCTCTGCTTCATTTGCGTCATCCGCGAAGGTCAGGGTCATTCTCTGCGTGAAGAAGCTCACCGTCGCACTTTCGATCTGCGGAAGCTTTGCAATCGCCCGCTCCATTTTTGCCGCGCAGTTTGCGCAATCCAAATCCTTCAGCTTGTAGCTCTTTTTCATTTTTTGTCACTCCTCGATATGTTCTTTCGCCATGCCGATGATCGTCTTGACGTGTTCGTCGGCAAGCATATAATAAACCATTCTGCCTTCGCGACGGGACCGCACTAACTTCGCCTGCTTGAGAAAGCGGAGTTGATGGGACACCGCCGAAATGCTCAGCCCGAGTGCGTCGCAAAGCTCTGTTACGTTGATCTCCTGTTGAAACATCGCGTAGAGAATCCGAATCCGCGTCGAGTCGCCGAACACCTTAAAAAGCTCCGCCATCTCGAACAGCTCTTCCTCCTCAAGCGCGCACAGTCCGTCTCGATGCTCCTTCTGCTCCATTCATTTCCCTCCCCTTCGTTTGGATCATTCGTTTTCTCGTTTGAACACTTGAGCATTTGCTCAAGTGTGATTTTATATTAGCACAGCCCACATGCTTTGTCAAGCCCCTGCGGGAAAATTTTTTGACAAATTTGACGAATCTCCGCCCGAGCGGATACCGTCTCGTTGACGAGCCGCAAGAGGGGCGATAAAACGGCGGGATCGCCCCTCCCGCCGCCACAGGTTGTCAAAAACATCATGTATTCTCAAAACATCTTTAGCGTAAGGCACGCATATTGGCTCCCTCTGACGAGGGAGCTGGCGCCGAAGGCGACTGAGGGAGAGATAAAAGCGAATATTTCTTACGGTTTTGGAAAAATTTCAACATTTTGAATTTTTCTCTCCCTCCGTCAAAACCTGCGGTTTTGCCACCTCCC
>URWG01000048.1 GCA_900551495.1 uncultured Eubacteriales bacterium | reverse complement strand
GCAGACTGTAACCCATGTCTCTTCCCTAAGTGTTACCCATGTTTCCCTTGACACATATCTCACCCCTTCTACTTATATAGACACCGAAAAACACAAAAACGTTACAAGAAACGCGCGAAATTTCAAAAAATATATTTCTTGACACGCAACGGCTTATTTTGTACCATAGAAGAAAGGGAGGTGCGACGCTTGCTTGTATTCTTTTCCGCAATGATCGACGACAAAACGGAAGAGCTCCGTTTTTCGGATATATACTACGGCTACCGAAAGCAGATGCTGCTGGTTGCCGAGCGCTTGCTGAAAAATCACGAGGACGCCGAGGACGCGGTACAGATCGCCCTGCTCGGCATTGCGCGGAACATCAAGCGTCTGCCGCCGGAGGAAGGGTGCCGCCTTAGGACATATGTTCTGACCGCCGCCAGAAACGCCGCGTTTTCTATCCTGAGGCACAGAAATCTGCAGGCGGAGCTTGTCGATGTTGATTTGGCAGCTTCATCTTCCGATGAGGACCTGTTTGAAGCGCTGACCCGCTCGGAGGACTATGAGGCGCTGCTGCGTGCGGTCCGACGGCTTGACGCGCCGTATCGTGAGGTGCTGCTGATGGTCTGCGTGTATGGAAAAAGCGTCAGGGAAACCGCCGCGGTATTGCAGCGTAAGGTGGGGACCGTGCGCCAACAGCTTCGGCGCGGAAAAGAGTTCGTGATTCAATTTTGCCGAGAGGAGGGAATCTGCCTTGCGTATGAAGACTGCAACAGCATTTGAACGTGCTCTGCTCACCGCGTCATCGGAGGCATTTTCGGAAATCCCCGAGCGCGAGGAGGACATCGTTATGACCTTTTCGGAGGATTTTCTCCGCAGAAGCGAAGCGCTGCTGCGGGAAACGGGGTCCAAGCATCGGCGATATGTCGGCAAGGCATGGAAGCGGGCTGTTTTGATCGCGGTGATCGTCGCACTTCTGACAATCACCGCAATGGCTGTTCCCGCAGTCCGTGAGGTAATCACGAAGCTCTTTATTCAAGATGAGGGGACGCATTACGAATTCACCTTTGATCCGGAGCAGATCGCACAGGCTCCGCGTCAGGTCGAGAGCGTTTATAAGCCGATCGACATTCCGCAGGGTTACGCATTGGATACCGAGATTGTCAGCCGCAGCACAGTGTGCTACATTTGGAATCATTCCGATCGGCATTGGATCAGCTTTCACCAAGTCCCGCTTCCGATTGAGTATGGCAGCGGCGGCGGAATCAATTCGGAGGGCGCAGAAGTCGGTTCGTTCGAGATTGATGGTTGCGAGGTGCTCCGTATCGGAACGGACGACGCACTTTTCTATGTTTGGATAAAGGACGGGTATTATTTTGAATTATGTCATGCTTCGGAGGACCTTTCCGACGAGGTGCTGACGGAAGCATTTCGGAGTATCCGGCTCATCCCCGATGCCGTGATTCGGTAGCGAGAGTGAAACAGCGGAAGCAAAAAACGCCCCGACCTCGGGAGGAATTCCTTCCCAAGGTCGGGGCATTTCGGTCGGATTACGACTGCTGTTTTGCAATTTCGGTCAGCGCTTCGGCAAGCTGATCGGGGCAGGAGGTCTGCTTCATGCCGCAGCGGATGCCCTTGAGACGGGTGATAACCTCGTTGACCGGCATTCCCTCGACAAGCTTTGCAATGCCCTGCGTATTGCCGCTGCAACCCCCGATAAAACGGACGCTCTTCACGATTTCGTTGTCAACGTCCAGCAAAATCTTCGCGGCGCAGGTGCCGCGCGTTTTATATTCGTACTGCATGAAAATCGCTCCTTTTCTTTTTCTTCAGTATAGCAAATTTTGCGCCGTCTTGCAAGGGCGATGTGTAAAATTTTCAAGAACGGGAAAGCTACCGAAAAACAAAGGAGCGGGAGAAATGAGCGAGGATAAGAATACAACGCAAGAGCGGATCGAGGAGTTCGGCGCCGGGCTGACCAAGACGGAGCGCGGGACGATCTACACGCTGACGATCATCGGGCAGATTGAGGGGCATCAGGTCGCGCCCGAGACGGTGAAAACCACGAAATACGAGCACGTTCTTCCGCTGCTGGCGGCGATCGAGGAGTCCGAGGAGATCGACGGGCTGCTGCTGCTCCTGAACACCGTCGGCGGCGACATTGAGGCGGGGCTTGCAATCTCAGAGCTGATCGCGGGGATGAAGAAGCCCTCCGTCTCGCTTGTTCTCGGCGGCGGGCATTCCATCGGTATCCCGCTGGCGGTGTCGGCAAAGAAAAGCATGATCGCGCCGACTGCCAGCATGATGATCCATCCCGTGCGCATGAGCGGCGTGGTGGTCGGTGCACCTGCGACTTACCACTATTTTCAGCGCATTCAGGAGCAGATCGCGGATTTCGTAACGCGAAATTCCAAAATCAAAAAGGAGACCTTCGAGCGCTATATGATGGCAACGGGAGAGATTGCCACGGACGTCGGCACGATCGTCTACGGCAAGGAGGCGGTCAAAAGCGGACTGATCGACCGCCTCGGCGGACTGCACGACGCGCTGGACGAGCTGCACAAGATGATCGAGCACGGAAAATCGAAGCGCGTCATGAAATAAAGATGGTAATTTCCGCTCATCTGTGTTATAATGCAGTTTAAGGTCTGCATTTTCGTAACATAGACAGAGGAGACTGCATCTTGAAACTTTGGGAAGCTGTTATTTATGCGCTGTTCGGCGGGTTTACCGAGCTGCTGCCGATCTCGTTTGCCGGTCACGCGGCAATTTTGCGGGGCGCATTTAATCTGACCTCTCTTGCCGAGAGCGACGGATACTATATTCATGCCGCGATCTCCGTCGGTATCGTGCTTGCCGTCGCGCTTGCCTTCCGCGGGGAGACGCGCGCAATGAAAACCGAGTGGCTGGCAATGACAGGTCTGCGCCGTCTGCCGCGCGGGGAACGTGCGGATTATGCGCTGCGGCGCAGTATTCTGCTCGGACTGGTCGCCCTGCTGCCGATGCTCGCGTCGCTGATCTTCCTGTCCTCTGCGGAGGAGATCGGGCATTTGGTGCTGGTCGCGGCGTTCTTCCTTGTCAACGGCGGGCTGATCTTTCTCTGCTGCCGCGGCGCAGTGGGGCAGAAGGACGAAAAATACGCCCTCATTTCCGACGGATTTTTTATCGGGCTGCTGTGCGCCCTGTCGATCTTCCCGGGGATGTCCTCCTTCGGCGCTTCGATCTGCATCGGGCGGGTGCGCGGCTTTTCGCTGCGGTATAACCTCCGCTTCGGGTATCTGCTGACGCTCTGCTATCATCTGGTGCTGTTCTTTTATCGGCTGATTCGGGCATTCTGCTTCGGCAACTTCTATTGGACAACGATTCTGTCCTGCCTGCTCGCGATCGTATGTACGACCGTTGCGGGTTATCTTGCCATTCAGTATTTCCGCTACCTTTTGGAGCGGTACAAGCTCAATGTGTTTGCATATTATTGCTGGGGTGCGGCGGCGATCCTGCTGTTCATCTCACTGATTAACTCATAAGAGGGGTGATGCGCTGTGGCATCGAAACAAAAGAAAAAGCCGACGAGCCGCGCCAATCAGCACGTCTCGTCACAGGCAAAGCAGTCGCAGAATCGCCGTGAGCTGGGCGGCGTCCTGTGTATCATCGGCGCGATCTTCTGCCTGATCTGCTGCTTTGACACGGAGGCGTTTCTGATCGCGCCGACGGCAAGACTGTTCGGCGGTATTTTGGGTCAGGTCGGGCGGTATCTGCTGCCTGCGGTGCTGACCTTCGTCGGCGTGACGCTCCTGCGGGGGAAGAAAAAGCCGATCCGCCTGCGTATTTTCTGCCAGCTTACACTGCTTATCACACTTTCGGCACTGGTACATATTTTCTGCGCCGCGTTCCACGAGGACCTCGGTCTGAATATCAAGGCACTCTACGAGGGCGGCAAAACATGGGCGACCGGCGGCGTGCTGGGCGGTCTGCTGGGCGGCTTGCTCTCCGCCGCGCTGACAAAGGTCGGCGGGATTGTGGTGCTGATTTTAATCATTGTTTTGCAGCTTATGGGTTGTATGGGCATTACCATCAACAGCCTCATCAGCGCGATCAAAAATCGCCCGCGTACCGAGCCGGAGCCCGAGGAGGAGCCGGAGGAGGACCCCGCAGAGCGTTTGGTCAGCCGTGTGACGGCGATGCATCAGGAGCGGCGCGAGCGGAAAAAGGCGGAGGCTGCCGATATTGACATTCCGGTGGACGACCCGCCGCTTTTGACCGAGGAGCCGAAAAAACGCACGGCAAAAAAGACCGCCAAGACAGAGCCCGAACCCGCCGCACCCGTCACGGACGAAGCGCTGCGCGGTATCAATGTACAGGAAAAGCAGGTTACGATCGACGAGATCGAGCTGCATGAGCCGACACCGGAGCCGCCGCCCGCGCCTGCCGAGGAGCCGCGCATCTCGATGCCCTCGGGTATGCCCGAGCTGGTGCGCGAGGAGGCAACGGAAAAGCTGAAAAAGGGCGAGGCGGAGGCGTCTGCCGTCGAGGTTGCCGAGGAGATCGCAAAGAATTCCGAAGCGCCCGCGCCGCAGTATTCCTTCCCGCCGATCTCGCTGCTGACGCAGCGCAGGCAGGGAACGGCGGACGCGACAGCGGAGATGCAGGAGAACTCGCGCCGCCTGTCCGATACGCTGACGAGCTTCGGCGTGGAGGCGCATATCGTCAACGTCATCCGCGGACCGTCCATCACCCGCTACGAGCTGGAGCTTGACCCCGGCGTAAAGCTCTCGAAGATCACGAATCTTTCCGACGACATTGCACTTGCGCTGGGCGCCTCCGGCGTGCGTGTCTCCGCGATTCCCGATATGATCTCCGTCGTCGGCATCGAGGTGCCGAACAAGACGGTCAACGTAGTCTCTGCCCGCGAGGTCATCGATTCGCCCGCATTCCGCAACAGCCGCTCGAAGATCTCCTTCGCCGTCGGCAAGGACATCAGCGGCAACTGCATCGTCGGCGATATTTCCAAGCTGCCGCATATGCTGATCGCGGGTACGACCGGCTCCGGCAAGTCCGTCTGCATGAATACGCTGATTGTCTCGCTGCTGTATAAGGCAAAGCCCGACGAGGTAAAGCTCATCATGGTCGATCCGAAGATGGTCGAGCTGGGCGTTTACAACGGCATTCCGCACCTTTTGATCCCCGTCGTGACCGACCCGAAGAAGGCTGCCGGTGCGCTTCAGTGGACGGTGACGGAAATGATGCGACGCTATCGGCTGATGTCCGAGGAGGGCGTGCGCGATCTGGAATCCTACAACAAGTCCGTCCGCAACGACCCTGATCAGAAGCCGATGGAGCAGATCGTCGTCGTGATCGACGAGCTGGCTGACCTGATGCTGGTCGCGGCAAAGGAGGTCGAAGAATCCATCTGCCGCATCGCTCAGATGGGACGTGCCTCGGGCATCCACCTCGTGATCGCAACGCAGCGCCCGTCTGCCGACGTTATCACGGGTCTGATGAAGGCGAATATCCCGTCGCGTATCGCGTTTGCGGTATCCTCGTCGATGGAATCACGCATCATTCTTGATACGCAGGGCGCCGAAAAGCTCGTCGGCAAGGGCGATATGCTCTTTGCTCCGCTCGGGCAGGGAAAGCCCAAGCGCGTACAGGGCTGCCTGATCACGGACGAGGAGGTCCAACAGGTCGTCGCGGCGATCAAGTCGCAGTGCGGCAGCGATTACTCGACCGAGGTCATGGAGCAGATTGAAAAGCGTGTCGAACAGGGCGGCAAGGGCAGTCCCGATGCCCCCAAATCCGCCGCGCAGGATTCCGACGGCGACGAGCTGCTGCCGCAGGCGGTCGCGGGCATCCTCGAAACCGGTCCGGCGTCCGTCTCCATGCTCCAGCGCCGCTTGAAGCTCGGCTATGCGCGGGCAGCGCGTATCGTTGACGAGATGGAGGAGCGCGGGATTGTCGGACCCTTCGAGGGTGCAAAGCCCCGTCAGCTTCTGATTACCAAGGAGCAGTGGGAGCAGATGCAAAACGGCACCTACGTCCCCGATAACCCCGCAGTCGAGGAAGAAATTCCTTAACCTCGAATACCTACAATCACGCGTTGCATCCTATATGAATAGGAGCGACAGCAGGAGGAACAAAAATTGAAAAATCAACATTCCCGTACCCTTTATTTGACCGAGCTGGGAGTCCTGACGGCAATTCTTTTGCTGCTGGAGGTCACCGGACTCGGCATGATTAAAACGTTCGGCTTGGAAATGACCATTATGCAGGTGCCCGTGATCGTCGGTGCGATCGTCCTCGGTCCCTCCGGCGGCGCAATTCTCGGGCTGGTGTTCGGCTTAATCAGCTTTGCCGAGTGCTTCGGAAAAAGTCCGTTCGGCGCGGAGCTGCTTGCCATTCAGCCGTTTTTCACCTTCCTTGTCTGCGTCCCGACGCGGACGCTGATGGGTTGGTGCTGCGGTCTGATTTTCCGCGGACTGAATAAGGTCATCCCGAAGTCGAAAAATTTCCTTTCGTTCGTCCTTTCCGCGCTGAGCGGGGCGCTGCTGAACACCGTGCTCTTTATGGGAACGCTCTGCCTCTGCTTTTACCACAGCGAGTATATCCAGGGGCTTGTCGCCTTCTACGGCGCACAGAACTTTTTGAGGTTCCTTGTTCTGCTGGTCGGCGTACAGGGGCTGATCGAGGCGCTGCTCTGCACCGTCCTCGGCAGCAGCATTGCAAAAGGCGTCTGCCTCGCACTGCACCGCGCGAAATAAGCATTTTCAGAATACCGCCTCCCGTGACGGAACCGCCCGTCCGAGAGGCGGTTCTATTTTTTTGCCCATCGCATAGAATACAGCGAGGTGAGGCGGAATGGATGCGGTAGTCGAGGCGTTGGCGGTGTGCCCGTCGGAGCTGCGTGCCGCCGTGACGGGACTGGGCCGCAACGCCGAGATTGAAGAAATTCGGCTTCGGGTCGGTCGCGAGGTCAGCGTATTTTGCGGCGGTCGGGAGGTGCCGCTGACGGGCTGCAATGCCGACGCGGCGCTTTTAGAGACGATCCTCGGGCGTGCGACGGGACAGGCTGTTTATGCGGCGCGGGATACGCTGCGAAACGGCTTCGTTACAATGCGCGGCGGTCACCGCATCGGCATTTGCGGGACAGGCGTTTACCGCAACGGCGAGCTGTATACGCTCAAGGAGCTTTCGTCCCTGAATCTGCGCATTGCGCGGCAGATTCGCGGCGCGGCGAACGAGGCGGCGGATTACCTTTGGCTGCACCCGCGCTCAACGCTCCTGCTCGGCGCCCCGGGGAGCGGAAAAACAACCCTTCTGCGCGACCTGATCCGCCAATGCTCCGACCGTTTCGGCTGGCGGCTGTGCGTTGCCGACGAACGGATGGAGCTTGCGGCAAGTCAGAACGGCATTGCGCAGTTTGACCTCGGCGCGCATACCGACGTGCTTTCCGGCATTGCAAAGGGCACGGCGATCGAAATGCTGCTGCGAAGCATGAATCCTCGGTGGATCGCTGTCGATGAGATCAGCGCGGAGAGCGACGTGGAGCAGATCGTCCGTGCTGCCTACTGCGGCGTGCGCTTTCTTGCGACGGTACACGCCGATACCTTTGAGGAGCTGGACAAGCGTCCGATCTATCGGCGGCTGATGCAGTCGCAGACCTTTGAAACGCTCATGCTGCTCGGCAGTGGGCGAAAACTGACGATACGAGGGGGAAACACCAATGTGGCTTAGAGTGATCGGCGTGATTCTCGTCATCGGCGGCGCGGGCGGCTACGGCATTGCACGGGCGGTGCTGCTGTATCTTCAGCTTCGGCAGCTTCGGGAGCTTTCGGCAGCGCTGGAGCTTTTGAAATGCGAGCTGAACTATACGCTGCTGCCGCTGCCCGAGCTGTGCACCGTGACTGCGGAGCGGAGCAGCGGTGCGGTGCGAAGCTTTTTTTCCGCGTTTGGGGAACGTGTCGCGGTGGGAAGCCGTCATGCGGCGGAGGAGGCGCTGGAAAAAAGCGGGCTTTCGCTGCCGAATGACGCGGCGATGGCGCTGCTAGAGCTGTGCTCCGAGCTTGGGCGCTTTGACCTTGACGGCGGGAACCGTCTGCTGAAGCTGACGCAGGAGCGGCTCCGCAGCGCTTTGGAGCGGACGGAAACGGAAAAACGACCGCTGGCAAAAAGCTATGCCGTCCTCGGCATGGCGGCAGGCGCGGCGCTTGTGATCTTGGTTGTATAGCAATGGAAATTGATCTGATTTTTAAGATCGCCGCCGTCGGAATTATCGTCTCCATTCTGAATCAGGTCCTTGTCCGCTCGGGCAGGGAGGAGCAGGCGACGATGACGACCCTTGCAGGTCTGGTCGTCGTGCTGCTGATCGTTGTGCAGAAGATTGCCCAGCTCTTTGATCTTGTAAAAGAGCTGTTTCATTTCTGATGGAGACGCTGATCCGCGTCGGTGTAATCGGCGTTGTAGCGGTGATCCTCGCCGCCGTGCTGAAAAAGAGCAGCAAGGAGCTGGCAATTCTGCTGACGCTTGCCGCCTGTGCAATCATGGCGGTGCTGTCGGCAGAGCTGATCGAGCCGATCCTGCGCTTTTTCGGGAAGCTGCGCGGCTTCGCGGGGCTGGACAGCGAGCTTTTGACGCCCGTACTGAAAACGATCGGCATCGGGCTTTTGGCGCAGCTCTGCGCAAACGTCTGCAACGACGCGGGTGAGAGCGCGGTTGCAAAGCTGATTGAGCTGTGCGCGGCGGTGCTGTCAATTTATGTATGTCTGCCGCTGCTGGAGGCGGTGCTGCAAATGATGGAAACGATGGGCGGTAGCGGATGAAACGGCTGATATTGATTCTTTTGCTCCTTCCGCTGCTGATTTTCCGAGCGGGGGCAGCGGAGCCGACCGAACCTGATTTAGGGATTGAGACGGACGGGCTGACCGACGGACTTCCGAGCGAGGCACAGGAGCTGCTGCCCGTCGAGACGGTCAGCGAGGACAACGACCTTTGGGACGGCGCATGGCAGATGTTTTTGCGGTGTCTGCCGCTGTCGCAGGAGAGCTTTCGCGACGCTCTGCGGATGTGCGCGGTCATCTTGGCGCTGACGGCGCTGTTCTCCGTCTGTCGGATGCTGTCGGTCAGCGAAACTGCGGTGCGTGTGGCGGGAGCCCTCGGACTGTGCGCCGCCATGCTCGGCGGGATGCAGTCAATGGTGACGCTTGCCTCGGATACCGTGCGGCAGATCGGCGATTACAGCGCGCTTCTGCTGCCGGTCTTGGCTTCCGCGGCGGCAATGAGCGGCGGCGTGACGGCTTCGGGAGCGCTGTACGCGGGCACGGTCATGTTCTCTGAGCTGCTGTTGCAGCTTATCTCCAAGCTGCTCATTCCCGCGGTATGGTTTTACCTCACCGTCAGCGTTGCCGAGGCTGCGCTGGAGGGAGAGACGCTGGGAGAGCTGCGGAGCTTTGTCGGCTGGCTGATTTCAAAAACGCTTCGGGTGCTCGTCTATGTATTTTTGGCGTATCTCTCGATTACAGGGGTGATCGGCGGGGCGGCGGATGCGAACGCGGTCAAGGCGACCAAGGCAGCCGTTTCGGGCATGGTGCCTGTGGTCGGCGGGATCATATCCGACGCATCGGAAACACTGCTTGCCGGCGCGGGAATCCTGAAAAACTCCATCGGTATTTTCGGAATGCTCGCGGTGCTGGCGATCTGTCTGCTCCCGTTTCTCAAGGTCGGCATCCACTACTTACTGATGAAGCTGACGGCGGCGGTCAGCGGGACGGTCGGGCTTCCGCCGCACGTCAAGCTGGTGCGTCATTTTTCGACGGCGATGGGGTATCTGCTCGGGATGTGCGGGGCGTGCGGGCTGCTGATGCTGATCTCCTCGGTATGCTTTTTGAAGGTGGCGGCGTAGATGGAGACGATCAGAACCTATTTGCTGTCGGTCACGGCGGCGTGTCTCATCGGTGTGCTCGCCTCGGCGCTGGTGCGGCAGGAGACGGTGAAGAAAATCGCACGGTTTGCCTCAGGGCTGCTGATTCTGCTGGTCGTGGTGCTGCCGCTGCTGTCGCTCGACATGGAGGAGGTGGCGGAGGTGTTCCGCTCCTTCCGCGTGCAATACGATCCGTCGGAGGCGCAGGAGGCATGGCAGACACAGCTATCCCGACACATAAAGCAGACGAGTGAGACATATATTGAGGACAAGGCAGGCGAGCTGGGTGCAGCGGTCCGCGCGGAGGTGACCCTGAACGACGCTGAGTATCCGCAGCCGATCCATGTACGCATCATCGGCGTGCTGAATCTTTCCCAGCGGCAGGCGCTCGGCGAATACATCCGAACCGCATTCGGCGTGGCAGAGGAGGAGCAGGAGTGGAACATTTATGAAACCGACGGGTGAGTGGAGCAAAAAGCTGCTCGGCGGCTTAAAACGGTATAAATACGTCGCCCTTGTGATCCTGATCGGGCTTGCACTGCTGCTGATCCCGACAAAATCCACGCAGAAGAAAACGGATCCCGAGACGAAGCAGACAAACGACGAGGCGGCATTTCTCGCCGACGTGGAGCAGCGGCTGGCGCTGACTCTTGCTCAAATGCAGGGCGCGGGCGAGGTTCGCGTGATGCTGACCCTTAAAACGGGAGCGGAAACGCGCTATCAAACGGACGTCTCGACCGCGACCGAGACGGGAGAGAACAGTGAGCGCAGCAGTCGTGAGCAAAAAACAGTGATTTTGTCCGCAGGGAGCGCATACGATGAAGCGGCAGTGTCTGCGGTGGAGTATCCGCGGTTTCAGGGAGCGTTGATCCTCTGTCAGGGGGCAGACGACCCCTCGGTCAAGCTCAACTGTATCAACGCGGTCAGCGCACTGACGGGCTTAAAAAGCGACCAGATCACGGTGGTCAAAATGAAATGATGGAGGAATCATGATGAAAACATGGAAACGCAACGCGATCATTGCCGGTGTTCTCGTTTTGGTATGCGCCGGCATCTATCTCAACTGGGTCTACGGAAGCAGTGCGCCCGACCTGACCGAATCGCTGGACGCCGATAAGATCATGAACGACAGCACGCTCGTCCTCAACGGCAGCGACAATGCGCAGGAGGTGCTCGGTACACCGAGCGGCGGGGAATACTTTGCGCAGATGCGGCTTTCGCGCCAGACCGCAAGAGATCAGGCGGTCACGCTGCTGCAGGAAACGATCTCCTACGCCGAGGGCAGCGATACCTCCGAGACGAGCGCAGAGCTGGAAAATATCGTTTCCGACGCGCTGGCGGAGTCGCAGATCGAAAGCCTTGTCATTGCGAAGGGCTACACCGATTGCGTCGCCTACATCAGCGACGGTGCGATCTCGGTCGCCGTTGCGTCGCCTGAAAACGGGCTGAGTCAAAGTGACGTGAGCCTGCTTGCCGATATAGTTTTGTCGCAAACCGATTTTAAGCTTTCCGATATTCGCATTTTCGGCGTAGAATAGGGATTGTATTTTTTCAAAAAATATGATAGAATGAACGGAAGAAAAACCACAGAAGGGAAGTTTATCATCATGGCAGAAAGCAAGGATTATTTGACGCAGCCGCAGGAAAACGGAAGCATCCGTATTTCCGAGGATGTGATCGCCTCCATCGCCGCGCTTGCAGTGCGCGAGATCGAGGGTGTCTATGGCCTCAGCCCGAACGCCAGCTTTGACCTTTCCAATATTCTCGGAAAGAAGAATCTGCGCAACGGTATCCGCGTCAGGATCGACGAGAACGGTGCGCTGTCGATCGGCTGCAATCTGGTCGTCAAGATGGGCTGCGCCGTTATGACCGTCGCCAAGAACGTGCAGACCGCGATCTCCGACGCCGTAACGTCGATGACCGGCGTCCGCCCGACGCAGATCAACGTCAATGTTTGCGGCGTTGCGACGCCGAAGCCCGCTGCAAAATAATATCGTCTCGGGGT
>URWG01000047.1 GCA_900551495.1 uncultured Eubacteriales bacterium | reverse complement strand
CCCTCTGATGAGGGAGGTGGCAAAACCGAAGGTTTTGACGGAGGGAGAGAATCAAAAATGTTGCGATTTTTCCGAGACTAACGGAATTATGCGCTTTTTCTCTCCCTCAGTCAGCTTCGCTGCCATGTCTCGCTGCGGCTCGGTCACCTCGCGGCTCTGACATGCCACCGGCATGTCATTCACTACCGCTCGGTCGCTTTGCTACCCTCGTCAGAGGGAGCCGTTGTGGGTGCCATCGTGTCAAGTGTGTTTTGCGGATAACTTGCGTTTATCGTTCTTATCCGCTTTTTGAGCCGTGGAAGAACGCTTACTTATCCGATTCGATGATGAAGCTCTCGTAGAAGCGGACGATAAGCGCCGACATCTCCGCGCGGGTCATGTTGTCCTCCGGACGGATGGTTTGATCCTCATAGCCCTTGAGAACGTCGTTTTCCGCTGCCCAGCGCATTGCGGTGCGGGCGTAGTTTGCGACGGCGGCGCTGTCCTTGAAGGCGGAGAGCTTGTCGGTCTTGACGGTCGGCTCGCCGAGATAACGGTACAGCAGGGTGATGAATTCCTGACGGGTGATGTTGTTATCCGGACGGAAGCTGCCGTCCTCGTAGCCGCGGACGACGTCCTTTTTGTTTGCCCATACCACGGCGGGGTAGAACCAGTCGTAGCTGTGAACATCGGAGAAGATCGACTCAAACGGATACCGCTCCGCGCCGGAGATGGCATAGAGCACCTTGGTTGCCTGCGCGCGGGTCGTGTTCTTATCGGGCGCGAAGATACCGTAGTTCATGCCGTTGAGGATGCCGTACTCGGTCGCGCGGGTGACGTCGTTGTAGAACCAGTCGTCGGTCGAAACGTCAACGTAGCCCAAAATCGCAGGCTCGCCCTCGGCGCTCCAGCTTGTGTACTGCGCAGTGAGCCACTCGTTGCGGGTGGTGATATAGGCGCGCAGGGCGTTGATGTTTGCCTCCCAATCGGCGGGGGAGGTGCCCCAGAGGATTCCGTTGGCAGCAGCGGCGTTCTTCAGCTCAGCCGCGTAGTCGTTGAGGCTCTGCATCGCGGTGACCTCCCCGGGGGTCTTCTCGGCACAGAGGACATTCTTCATCAGCGCGTTGACGATGTTCAGGTAGATGTCGTGGACCGCCTGACGGAATTCGGGAATCGCATAAAGCGCGGTGCCGAGGCTGCTGCGGAGGGTGAAGAATTCCTGCGGGTTGGCGCAGTTGGGACCGAAATCGCCCCAACTGATGCCGAAGCTCAGGTCGTAGTCCCAAACGGGTCCCACCTTGCAGACATTGGTGTCCGCATCCTTATATAAATAAGCGGAGGTGCGGTAGCCGTCGGGATTCTTCGTCAGCTCATTGACGATATAGCACTGCGCGATGCTGTCAATGTCGGCATAGTCGGCAAGGGTTTTGCCGTTGGTCGGGTGCTTGCCGCCGTTATATACCGTGTCCTCGTATTCCTGATACCACGAGGCAATGTACTCCATGACCGCCTTGCCGCAGAACTCGGGGCTTTTGACCACGATGCTCTGACTTCTCGCGGTGGTGAAGTAGCAGACCTCCTGCTGGGCGCGGGAGGGACTTTCCATCTCCAGCAGGTAGCCGCCGGTGATGTTCTCGGGGTCCTTCGCGCCGTCGCAGTAGTAATAGGTCGCGCCGTTCTTCGTGGTGCCGCTCTTAACGGTCAGCTTCTCCAGATCGGTGTCGGGGTTGGCGTTTTCGATCGCTTTCTCAAGATCGGTGATGTCAACGCGGCCGCTGTTGATCTCGACCTTTTCACACAGGAGATAAGCTCCGCGGTACTCGCCGTCGTAGTAGAGGTTCACGGGACGGCACTCGATGCCGGGATCGATCTGCATGGCGACGGACAAATCATAGACGATGTTGTTGCGCAGCAGGGAGGGGTCCGCGGCGTTGGTCAGCAGTACCCACGTTTTGGCGGCGTTTGCCTTCTCGCCCGTCTGCAAAAGGTCGGTCTTGCTCTTGAGCTTGATCTGATAGGGCTTCTTCTCCGCCAGCCACGTCGAGTTGCCGCGTCCCTTGATCTGCGTCAGCTTGCCGTCGTAGACAAGCGCACCCTCGGCGTCGGACATGACCATCGTACCGGTCGCCTTGTTGCTCTTGGTGGGGCTGGCTTCGACCCATGCTCTGCCGTGCTCAACGGGGTCGTCGCTGACGAGATACATTGAAGCGATGCCGTTCGTCGGCACGAGATTGAGCACCTGCTCGGCGGTCTGCTCGCCGACCTTCGCGGTCAGCGTCAGACGGTAGGCGCTGCCCTCGCCGCACAGTGCGGTAAGGTCAAACGCCGTACCGGAGGTCAGCGCAAGCTCGGAGACGGCGCCCTTTGCCGTGACCACAGCCTCGGCGAGGCTCGTTTCAAAGTACACGATTGCTTCCGTTGCCTTCATATGGGAGGGGAGGAAGAGATACTGCTCCTGCCCGATCGTCTGCGGGAGGATGCGGACCTCCGGATGCTCGGCATCGGCACAGGCATAGAGCGCGGTAAACTTCAGCGGCTCATTCTCTGCGCTGACTGCCGCCGCCATGCTCAGCACGACGGAGAGCGCCAGCAGGCAGGAGAGCACGGTTTTCAGAAAATGTCTCATGCGTTACGTCCTCACAATTCTCATTTTATAAACGTAGAAAACGTTCGGGTAGAGTATAACAGGAATCGACGGAAAATTCAAGCGAATTCGCGCTTTTTACACCGATTTTACATTGATGGAATAAGTATAAATAATTATACGAAAAAAACAAAACTACAGCTTGACATACGGCGCGTTTTCTGTATAATATACCCAACAACTGAATTATCATGATAGAGGCGCGGCTGAAAAGAGTAACCGTTTTACAACAGGCAAGGGAGACGGCGAAAGGGTCAGCTGCCGAGGAGTTGCATTTGCTGCCTGGTGGTGCAATGTCCGGGCTGCCGGAGAATATCCGTCAGACTGTCGTTCGGAAACGAACGGAGCGCTGTCATAATCTTCGGGAGCAGAGCATCCTTTTCTGAAGTTATGGCGGAAGTCATGACTTCTTTTTTGTTGCAAATTTGAAAAGGAGAGTTTTGTTATGCGAAGAAATCAAACTTTAAAGGCAGTATTGACGGGATTGGTCTTGGCTGCCGTTATCGTCTGTGCCCTGATTGCGTCGGACGGAAGCGAAGGCGGAGGCTTCCGTGAGAGCGCATGGGCACTGCTGCCGCCTGCCGTTGCCATTACGCTGGCACTGGTAACAAAGGAGGTCTACTCGTCGCTGCTGGTCGGCATTGTGTTCGGCGGACTGCTGTATTCCGATTTCAGCTTCGAGGGGACGATCAACCATGTTCTGAATGACGGGGTCGCTTCTGTTTTGTCAGACCGCTACAATGTCGGCATTTTGGTATTTCTTGTGATACTGGGCGCGATGGTTTGCCTGATGAACCGAGCGGGCGGTTCGGCGGCGTTCGGTCACTGGGCTGCCGCCCACATTAAAACGCGCGTCGGTGCACAGCTTGCAACGATTGCGCTGGGCGTGCTGATTTTCATTGATGACTATTTCAACTGCCTGACCGTCGGCAGTGTTATGCGTCCCGTAACAGATAAGCACAATATCTCCCGCGCAAAGCTTGCGTATCTGATTGACGCAACGGCTGCACCGATCTGCATTATCGCGCCGGTATCCTCGTGGGCTGCGGCGGTTTCCAGCTATGTCGGGGAGGGGAAAGGACTTCAGGTCTTCATCAGCGCCATTCCCTTCAATCTCTATGCCCTGCTGACTGTTGCGATGATGATCCTGCTTGCGGTGTTCAAGCTGGACTTTGGACCGATGGCAAAGCACGAACGCCGCGCTGAGAACGGCGACGTATTTTCCGGGCTGAAGGGCTACGCCGATACAGCCGATGCAACGGCAAACGCCGACGGCAGAGTGATCGATCTGCTGCTGCCGATCACTGCCTTGATTATTTCCTGCGTGACGGGAATGCTCTATTCCGGCGGATTCTTTTCCGGCACGGATTTCGTCACGGCGTTTTCCCGATCCGATGCCTCCGTCGGCTTGATGCTCGGCTCCGCCGGCGCATTGGTATTGACACTGGCCTATTACGCCTGCCGCCGCCTGATGACCTTCCGCGAGCTGATGGGCTGCATTCCGGAGGGGTTCAAGTCAATGGTTCCGGCAATCCTGATCCTGACGTTTGCATGGAGCCTTAAGGCGATGACGGACTCCCTCGGCGCGGCGGACTACGTTGCAGGTCTTGTCAGGACCTCTGCGGGCGGCTTCCGCAGCCTCCTTCCGGCGGCTGTGTTCCTGATCGGCTGCGGACTTTCCTTTGCGACCGGTACATCTTGGGGCACCTTCGGCATCCTGATTCCGATTACGCTGAATGTATTTCCGCTGAGCGATCCCATCGGCGTGGTGTGCGTAGCGGCGTGCATGGCAGGCGCGGTCTGCGGCGACCACTGCTCTCCGATTTCCGATACGACCATCATGGCGTCCGCCGGAGCACAGTGCGATCATGTGGCACACGTTTCCACGCAGCTTCCCTATGCCGTTGTTACCGCCTCGGTCAGCTTTGTCGGCTATCTCCTTGCGGGCTTTGTTCCGAATGCGATGGTCGTCCTTCCGGCAGCCGCCGCGTTGCTGGTCGTCGTGCTGCTCGTCCTTCGCGTTTTGTCGCGCAGAAAGGCAAGCCGGTAAAACAACGACCTGCCGCAGCGGGCAAAATCGCAGGCAAGACGGAGCCTCCCGTGCCGAAATCGGCAATTCGTCAAGGCACGATGCGGTTCGACCGCAATCGGGGAAGACAGCCTGATTTACTGTTGACAATTCTGTTCTATCGTGGTAGAATCTACTTGTTGCAGAACAAAGAAAAACAGGAGGTTACACGATGAAACGAATGATAGGAAAGAGATTCCTGTGCCTGCTGCTGACGCTGGCAATGCTTGCTTCGCTTGTCCCCGCGGTTTTTGCGCTGCGGGATGAGGAGGAGCGCAAGGTCACGCCGCCGTCCGGCAAGTATTTGGTTTCTCAGACCGATTATCAGATTACCAACGGCGTTACGGAGTCGCAGATCCTGCTCAACGACGCCACCGGTAATAATCAGGTCGCGGCGTTTATGACGACGGTATCCGCGGGCGCCAAGGTCACCTTTAAGGCGTCATATAAAGGATACTATACCAAGGGGAGCACGCCTGCCTCCCGCGCCGATGCGTCCAAGAACCTGAAGTGGGATATGCAGAAGACCACCGATCAGGCGAAGGCGTATGAGGAAGCCACCGGTCAGAAGGTCATCTTCGCGACCAACGGCGACTACTACAATATGCAGACGCTTCAGCCGCTCGGCTACCTGATTATGGAGGGCAACCTCGTTCAGGTCAACAACGGCGGTCAGCAGGAGCCGTATTTTGCTGTTCTGAAAAACGGCAAGTTCGCCATCCGCGACTTCGGCACCGATACATCCGACGTCCTTGAGGCGATCTCCGGCCCGTTCTTCCTCGTGCGCAACGGTCAGAACGTGGCGGACCCGAACAATACCGACCTCATGCCCCGTAACTCCATCGGTCTGAAGGCGGACGGCTCGGTTGTCACGATGGTCGTTGACGGAAGACAGGCACCCTATTCCGTCGGCTTGTCGCTGTATGAGCTGGCGGAGCTGTACAAGAACGAGGGCTGTGTGGACGCCATCTATCTTGACGGCGGCGGCTCGGCGACCTACGCCTCCGTACGAGAGGGCACGACGGACCTTACGGTTCGCAACAGACCCTCCGACGGCCCGGAGCGCACGGTTGCCTCTGCACTGCTGATGGTCTCCACCGAGGTCTCCGACGGCAATTTTGACCACGCTTCCCTGTATCCGAAGAATGAACTTTACACCCCCGCTACCTCCATCCAGTTCGAGGCGTTCGGCGTTGATAAGGCGGGCGGCGAGGCGACGATCCCCACCGAACTGGACTGGGTCGTGACGCCCAATAATGCCGGCACCATCGACCGCAAGACCGGTCTGTTCAAGGCGGCTGCGGGCTTCACCGGCGAGGTCAAGGTCACCCTTCAGAAGGGCACGACCGTGTTCGGCGAGACGAAGATCACGATCGCCGATATTGATGCGCTCTACTTCAACGGCGAGTCGATCTCCCTTGACTTTAACGCGGATTCCAACCTCGGCTTGAACGCAAAGCATGCCCAGCGGAGCATCCACTATAAGGCGGGCGACTTTGCATGGGAGCTGAAATCTGCGACCGAGGGCGTTTCCGACGCGCAGTTCGGCACGATGAACGGCAATATCTTCCACAGCGGCAGCTTTGACGGCAGCGTGAACGGCACGGTCACCGTGACCTACACCAAGCAGAACGGCGAGAAGCTGACGGCTTCCATTAAGGTCGAGATCGGCAAAATGCCCGTCGTTGTGATGGACTTTGAGCCGAACGCAAACGGCCCGCTGACCGCGGCGCATTTCCACTGGGGCAAGAGCGATTTTGCGGGCATTACCGGGGGCTATCGCGGCGACCATGCCGAGCTGGATGTTATCACCGGCAACACCTACGGCGAGGGCGAGCCGATTTACACCCACCTGACCGCGCCGTACAGCTTCACCGGCAACTATGATACCGGAAAAGTAGACCAAGAAACCGGACAGTATGTCCCCGGCGTTCCGGCAGCGCCGATTTTCAACGCAAACGGCTATACATTCTATCTGTGGCCCAATAACTCGATCAAGTCCTACTGCGCGGGCGGTCTGAAGACCACCTCCCGCGAGGAGGGCGCGCAGGTCCGCTCCGGCGACTATGCCCTCGAGCTGAACTACGACTATTCCTCCTTCGACAACAGCTCCAACTCGAATTTCTACATCCGCTACTGCGGCGACGAGATCAACATCGACGGTTATCCGACGGAGGTCGGCGTTTGGGTCTATGCGCCGGAGGGCACACCGAAGTACAGCGTCCGCGGTGACGTTGCGCTTTGGAACGGCAACGGCTATTCTACGAAAAACCTTGAATTCAAGCACGTCGGCGTGGACGGCGAGCTGACGTCCAACATTGACTGGGTCGGTTGGATGTACTGCTATGCAGACCTCAGTGCTACCGAAATTCAGGATAAGATCAGCTCCGAGCACCCGATGAAGCTTCGTCAGGGCGAAGGCTTTATTTGGCTTTGCTATATGCCCGCAAACGGCGAGGGTCGCTATAACGGCACGCTGTACTTCGACGACTACCGCTTTGTTTACGGCACGAACCTTGACGACCTCATCAACCCCGTCATTGACTCCATTGCCGTCAACGGCACGGAGCTGGCGGAGGACGGCTCTACGGTCCTTACCGCTGCCGACGTTGAGATCGTTGCGCAGTTCCATGACCCCGAGAGCCAGAACCGCAAGGGCGTTGACGCTACGGCGACCGCGTTCTTCATCGACGGCGTGAACATCGCGGTTGACGGCGACGATGCCCGTGCCGCGACCCGTACCACGCTCGGCGACGGTCACCACACCATCAAGGTCCAGATCACCGACGGCGGCGGCAACATGGTCGAGCTGACCCGAGACTTCACGGTCAAAACCGAGGCGGCTGCAAATGCGCAGGTCAGCTTCGGCGGCGACGGCGTTGTGACTCTCGGCGGCACCTATGAGATGAAGCTCACCGCGGTCGGCAATGTGACCGAGGTCGAGATGAATGTGATCGACGTCAACACCGATTTCGGTACGCCCACGACCACCGAGGGCGGCGCGACCTACGGCGCTCCCGTCATCACCTTTGCCGAGGGCGTGAACGGCACCTATGAGTTTAAGCCTACCGGCTTTAAGAAGGGCGCTCTGACCCTCAAGGCAACGAAGGAGGGCGGCATGACCGGCGACATCGCCACCGTCAGCTTCGCCGTTCCGACGACGGTCGATCCTCAGGTCGATTATCTCAAGTACCGCGTTACCAACATCTCCTTTAAGGATACCGACGGCAAGACCGGCACGGCTGCCTACGGCTACACCGTACTGCCTGTCACCGCTTACTACACCATCAACATCGGCATCATGGCGCAGGGACGCTCCTGCGACATCACCGTCTATGACATCGAGGGCAAGCCCGCTGCCGACGTTACCGTGTTCCTCAACGGCGTGGAGATCGGCAAGACCAATGAAAGCGGCGTTCTGACCACCGATGCGATGAAGGAAATGGCAGTCGGCACCGAGTTCGCCATCAGCGCCAGCAGCGAAAAGGGACTGTCCTTCCAGGCGAAGGCAACCGTCCGCGGCTATGCGGGCAACGATAATGATCTGCCCGTTTCCGTGCAGCACCCGATGACCGCGAACCGTGCGACGGAGCACGCCATTTCGTGGTTCTCCAATGCAAGCCTTGCGCGAGAAAAGTCCTACCTGCGCTACA
The DNA here is from genome assembly GCA_900551495.1 of uncultured Eubacteriales bacterium. Classification (GTDB taxonomy): domain Bacteria; phylum Bacillota; class Clostridia; order Oscillospirales; family Oscillospiraceae; genus JAZOXB01. The sequence goes on along the minus strand of URWG01000047.1, from coordinate 3,552 downwards.
TGACCGAGGCGGAGTATAAGTCGCTCAAGCGCGGGCTCGGTCCGGATACCGATTACCGCACCGTCCGCGGCGAGACGACGCTGGTCGCCTTTGCAACGACCAACACCGTCGCGAGCCTCAATACCGTGACTCTGACCGGTCTGACTCCCGATACGACCTATTACTTCTGGGTCGGCGACGGCAGCGAGAACGGCTGGTCCGAGGCGATGACCTTCCGCACCGAGGCGGAGACTGCCAAGGAGACGACGAAGTTCTTTGTCATGGGCGATACTCAGATGACCGGCAAGCCCGAGGAGGATGCCGATGCCATCGGCTACCTCAACACCCTCCTCGAAGCCATCGGCAAGGAGAATGTGGACTTCGGCCTGCAAACCGGTGACTTCATCGACAACGGCGATAACTACATCCACTATGCACAGATCCTCGATCTCCTTCAGACCAGCCCCATTGCGGACAAGTCGATTATCCATGTGCTCGGCAACCACGAGTACTACGGTCAGTCCAACGGCGAGAATGCAAAGAAGATCTTCAGTCTGCCCAAGGAGGACTGCTACTCCTACGAGATCGGCAACGTCTATATTGCCGTTATCAACAACGGCGCGAAGGACCTTGACGCAGTTGCCGCTTGGATCAAGGAGGACGCTGCCAAGACTAAGTGCGCGTGGAAGGTCGTTTCCATCCATGAGCCGACCTACTACACCAACGTGAATGCGGCGACCGAGAAGTATCAGAAGACCCTTGTTCCCGCCTTTGATGCTGCCGGCATCGATTTCGTATTCTCCGGTCACGACCATTCCTATGCCCGCACCGATCAGCTCACCGGCGGCAAGGTCGTCGATGACGGCACGACCTACTTTATCTGCGGCGACCTCGGCGAGAAGTCCCGTAATTTGAACTATGCGGCGATCGATAATCCCAATTTCCACTTTGTGAAGATCACGCAGGACTATAATGCCCTGTATCTGATGGTCGAGGCGACGGAGAAGAAATTCACCGTTACTGCTTACGACACGGACGGCACCGTGGTCGATACCTTCACCAAGGAGGTCAAGGGCGACGACAATCCCGACAAGCCCGATCCCATCGACCCCACACCTACGCCCGATCCCAAGCACAACTATGTGTACAACCGTACCAATAAGACGCTGATCTGCAAGGATGCCGACTGCGGCAAGGAAGCTCCGAAGGAATACACCGGCTGGGCGACCGATTCCAAGAGCGGCAAACGGATGTACTTCCTCGGCGGCGAGTATAAGACCGGCTGGTTCACCCTCGGCGAGGATACCTTCCACTTCGACGCCAAGACCGGCGAGGAGCACAAGGTCACCGTGACCGAGCTCGTGAAGGCGACCTGCGGCGTACAGGGCGAGAAGCTCTACAAGTGCGAATGCGGCGAGGAAAAGACCGTTTACAGCAGCCGCTCCTCCGGTCACGACAACGTGAAGACCACCGAAAAGGACGGCTCGGTCTACTACGTCTGCTCCAAGTGCGGCAGAGTCTCCAAGTATGATCTGACCTTCGTCGATGTCACCGACAAGGATTGGTTCGCCTCTGCGGTGGATTATGCCGTCCATGAGGGCCTGTTCAACGGTCGTACCGAGATGACCTTCGACCCGAACGCAGCCATGACGAGAGCGGAGTTCGTCGCTGTCCTGTGGCGTATCGCGGGCTCTCCCGACTTCACCGATACCACCAGCAAGGTCTTTGAGGACGTTCCCTCCGGCAAGTGGTACACCGCTGCGGTCAACTGGGCGAACAAGAACGAGATCGTCAAGGGCGTGGACGCGACCCACTTCGAGCCGAACGAGCAGATCACCCGCGAGCAGATCGTGACGATCTTCTTCCGCTACTCCAAGACCGTCGAGGGCTTCGACGTGACCTCCACTACCGACATCACCAAGGTGCTGAAGGATGCCGATAAGGTATCGAACTACGCGCTGGATGCCGTGAAGTGGTCCGTTGCGATCAAGCTGATCGTCGGCGATCAGAACAGCAACTTCAACCCGAAGGACAACGCCACCCGTGCGGAGGTCGCAACGATGATGATGCGTTTCGACAAGATGCTCAAGGCGCTGAACGGAACGGGCGAATAACACCCTAATCATCGGCGGCGCACCTCCTCGGGGGTGCGCCGCTTCAAACTGTCCAAAAAGCCGCGGCAGTCATTGTGAGTGTGTCGGCACCCGCGCAATGACAGACGGGCAAGGTTCGTTTTCCCCGATATTGTGCGTGTGCGGCGGAATTGCTGTTGATTCCTAAGATAATCTGTGATAAAATAATACGGTGTCCAGAGGGACGTTTTACGGTACATACGGAAAGGAATACCGAAGCATGGGAATATTGGATTTGATTTTGACCGGCGTTGCTCTGTCGATGGACGCGTTTGCGGTGTCGATCGGCAAGGGCTTGTCGGTCCCGTCGCTGCGCCCGCGCCACAGTCTGATCGTCGGCGCGTATTTCGGCGGCTTTCAGGCGCTGATGCCGCTGCTGGGCTTCCTGCTCGCCAGCACCTTCGCCGAGTATATCCGACGCTTTGACCACTGGATTGCCTTTGCACTGCTGGTGCTCATCGGTGCAAACATGGTCCGCGAGGCACTGAGCGGCGACGAGGAGAAAACGGACGCTTCCTTCGGCGTGAAAACGATGCTTCCGCTGGCGCTGGCGACAAGTATCGACGCGCTGGCGACCGGTGTGACCTTTGCCATGACGCAGACCAATATTTGGATCGCCATTGCGATCGTCGGAACGACGACCTTCGTTTTTTCTGCCGTCGGCTTGAAGATCGGAAATGTTTTCGGCAGCAAATATCGCTCCAAGGCGGAGCTGTTGGGCGGCATTATCCTGATTTTGATGGGCGTTAAAATTCTGATCGAGCACCTGACGGAGTGAGTGTCGGATGGAATACTGGGACGTTTATGACGCCGACCGCCGTCCGCTCGGGAAAACGCATCTGCGCGGGACGCCGATGCCGTCGGGAGAGTACCATTTGGTTGTTTTCGTTTGGGTGGTCAACGCGGCGGGGCAGCTTCTTCTGACCAAGCGCTCGCCGGAGAAGCAGGCGTACCCGAATATGTGGGCGAATACCGGTGGATCGGCAATCACGGGCGAGAGCAGCAGACAGGCGATCCGTCGGGAGCTGTTCGAGGAGACGGGGATCGCGGCAGAGGAGGCGGAGTTTGAATTCCTCGGCACCAAGGTGGGAGGCGGGCGGATTTCGGACACCTACCTGCTGCAGCGCGACGTGCCGTTGTCGGCGCTTCGGTTTCAGGCGGGCGAGACTTGTGACGCGCGGTGGGTCACGCGGGCGGAATTCGACGCGCTGACTGCACAGGGCGTCGTGGCGCAGCCCGATGTGGAGCGTTTGCCGCTTGTTCGGGAGCGTTTGGACGGAATTTTTCGGTAATGACCGCGCAAGGACGGAATTCATGCAGAAATATTTCCCGGCGGCGTGGAAACGTGCGAGGGAAAAATAACTCAGACTGTCAAAAAAGTCCGATTTTGTCATTGCGAGACCCTGAAAGGGTCGTGGCAATCTCGCAGAATTGTTTTGAT
>URWG01000046.1 GCA_900551495.1 uncultured Eubacteriales bacterium | reverse complement strand
CGTTGTGCGGGGAAATGAAAAGCCCGCTTTGACGCAGACTCATTCACAAGATATTGGGGTTGCGAGCCGATTTAATACGATTACATGCTATCAGAAGCAATATGGAATATCAAGTCATTTTATGAAATTAGACTGTAACGTGCAACAATTACATGGTTTCTGATAAATCTGCTGCTGATTTTGGATAATGCGCTCAATCCGACAAGCTTCTCGTTTGCATAATTCGCCTAAAAATGACAAAGCAAACTTAAAAACCGTTTGGCACTTTTTAACAAATTACCAAGCGGGCGGCAACCCCTCAGTCAGCGAACGGTAGATTTATCATTCAACGGTCTGTAGGGGGCGGCGTCCTCGACGCCCCCTACATATTTAATTTACATTTTTTCCGCGAGACTACGCAGAATAGTTGCGGCGGCACGGAGGGAAATACGTCGAAGTTCATCTGGCTGGCGCTTCAGCGCGGCGATCGGCTCCATATTATACGCGCCGGAGAAGCCGATCTCCCGCAGCGCCGAAAAAATCGCCGACCAGTCGAGCAGCCCGCTGCCCGGATAAAGATGCAGATCCTCGTAGATCGGTCCGATCCGCCCGTAATTATCGTTCAGATGCACCGTTGCAAGCTCGCCGCGATAGGCGCGGATCATTGCGGGCACATCCTGCGCCTCGATATTGGCATGACCCGTATCAAGACAAAGCATAACGCGGCTGCTGCCGATGTCGCGCTGCAGGGCAAGTATGTCCTCGGCACGGGTATAGGGGTACGGCGGGTCGCTCGGGTGCTGCACATGGTGCGAGTCGAAGGTATTTTCCAAATTGATGACAATATCGTACCGCTCCGCCCACGGAAGCAGATCGTGGAACCAGCGCACATTATAATCATGAATGCGCTGCCGCATTGCCGTGCTGTCCACCCGATCGGGCTGGCGCAGCGGATGGAAAATCAGATTGCGGCACCCGAGGATATGGCAAGCCTCCATGACGCGCTCGAAAATATCCCACGGCGCTTCATAGCGGAAGCTGTCGCCGATGGACTGACCCCAAGGCGCGTGCGCCTGTACGACGGGAAGCCCCAACCGCTCGGCGCAGGCTGCCGTCTCGATCGCCCAGCGACGCCAATTGTCGCCCGTCAGAGGTGCGCCGTATCCGTCGGCGTACACGCTCAGCGGGAAATCCAAGCCCTCGAAGCCCGCCTCGGCAACCATACGCATTGCCTCCTCGGGCGGTCTGTTGCGGCAAAAGCTTGCCATGGATGTTGTGATTCTTTGATACATCGCTCTTTCTCCTGCATCTGTCGGGCGGCAAATTCGCTTGACAATTTCATCCAATTAGTATATCATTATTCTGAGAGTTTGTCAATTTCGGAGAGGAGGGCGCATGAAGGGATTTTTCCGTATTCAAGGGCGGAAGCTCCGCCGCTTTGCACAGTGGATCGCCTCGTTTCACGTCCCCCTGTACGCCGCAAACGCCACGTTTTATATGATCCTTTCCCTGCTGCCGACGGTCATGCTGATCGTCTGCCTCGTGCCGCTGATCGGCTACACGGGAGAGGATCTTTTGGAGCTGTCGCGGGGACTTGTCCCCGATGTACTCACGCCTCTTTTAGAGCGCATCATTCACGACCTCAGCGCCAACAGCTCGGGAATTCTTCTCTCTGTCTCCGCCGTTTTTGCGATATGGTCATCCTCCAGCGGCGTTTACTGCATCCAGCTCGGACTGAATGCAATCTACGGTCTGCGCGAGAACCGAAGCTACCTCCGTCGCCGCCTTGTCTGCATGATGTATATGCTACTGTTCATTGCCGCGCTGGTGCTGACGCTGGTCATTCACGGCTTCGGCAGGGACATCGCTGCTTTCTGTGCAAATCACGAAATTCCGGTTCTGCGCTTCCTCGGTAATGTGGTGCAGTTTCGCGGTCTGATTCTGTTTGTCCTTCTGACATTTCTCTTCACGGCGATGTTCTGCGTTTTTCCCAACCGAAAGCTCAAGCCGACTGCCGCTCTCCCCGGCGCTGCGGTCGCGGCGACCGGCTGGCTGCTGTTTACGCAGATTTACTCCGTTTATGCCAAAAATATCAGCAACAAGTCCGTGCTTTACGGCAGCCTTTCCATCGTTACATTCGGAATGCTGTGGCTTTTTGTGTGCATTTCCATTCTGTTTTACGGCAGTGTGGTCAATCTCCTGATTGAACGAAGGAAAAAATAGAGGCTGCGTAGCCGCGCAGCCTCTGCAACATGTCAACGATCCATGCTGTCATTTCGAAACGGACGAAGCCGGACGCGGGAATCTCGTGCCAAATATTCCGAATTTGCCAAATGTTATCCGTGATTCGGAATTATTCCGCAAGATTGCCACGACCCCTTCGGGGTCTCGCAATGACATACTCGGTTCTTTTGACCGTTCTCGGTAATTACTTTCTGTCGAAGGACATACAGTCGGTGCACTGCTTCACGGTCGGGTCCGCTTCGTGCGTGCCGACCATGATGGTGTCGAGCGAGCAGTAGTTCTCGTCTCCGCAGTGGTGCTTGCACTGTGCAACGGTGCACTGAATGGAACGGTTCGGATTGCAATGACAGCTCATGTCTGTTACCTCCTTTTTTTGATGTCGGAGATAGTGTGCGCCGTTTTTCAGCGCTTATAAAAGGTAAAAAATGTCAAGCTCGCAGCCGCTTCGCGTGGATCGGAGTTCCGCAGGCTGCAATCTATAGTATGCTTTGGAGGTATCCCATGGTGAAGGTCGCTCCCTCAATTCTCTCCGCCGATTTTGTGAATCTCGAGCGCGACATCCGCGCACTCGCACCCGCCGGCGTCGATTATGTTCATGTTGACGTGATGGACGGTATCTTTGTGCCGAATATTACCATCGGTATTCCCGTTGTCGCAGCCATCCGCCGTATTACCGAGCTTCCGCTGGACGTGCATCTGATGATCGATCGCCCGCTGCGCTATGTGGACGAGTTCTGCAAGGCGGGAAGCGATCTTCTGACGGTTCATGTCGAAGCCGATACCGAGGCAAATACGCTGGAAGCCCTGAATAAAATCCGCGCGCACGGCGTAAAGCCCGCAATCTCCATCAAGCCGAAGACTCCCGCCGAGGCGGTGCTTCCCTTTCTCCCCTACTGTGATCTGATTTTGGTCATGACGGTCGAGCCGGGCTTCGGCGGACAGTCGTTCATGGAGGATATGATGCCGAAGCTCCGACAGGTCCGCGCCTATATTGACGCGCAGAATCCCACGTGCGAGCTGGAGGTTGACGGCGGGATCAACGTCAACACCGCCAAAATCTGCCGCGCAAACGGTGCAAATGTCCTCGTCGCCGGCAGCGGCTACTTCAAAGCCGCCGACCCCGCAGCCTTCGTCCGCGAGGTGAAGGCATAAACAAAAAACAGCCGCCTCCGCTTCCGAGCGTCGGAAGCAGAGGCGGTTTTCGATTGCAGAAAAAGCGTCATTCGGTTTGACCGAGGTGCCTTATATATTTTTCTGCGGAGCAGGCGGCAATCGCACCGTCCGCAGCGGCAGTGACGATCTGCCGAACGGCTTTCCGCCGCACGTCACCGGCGGCAAACACCCCGGGCAGCGCGGTCTGCATCTCGTCGTCCGTAAGAATACCGCCCGACGGGTCACAGGCAAGCTGTGTCCGAAACAGTGCGCTCTCAGGCTCGCGCCCGACGGCAACAAACAAGCCGTTCAGCGCAAGCTCCGTGCCGTTGCTGAGACGCACGCCGTGCAGCCGCTCCTCACCCAAAAGCGCAGTGATCTGCGCCTCGGGATGCGGTAGAATGTTTTCCCGCGCATTCAATGCGGCTTGCTCCTTCTCGGCGACCCGAAGCATCGGGCGGCGGAACAGCAGGTGTACCTCTTTGCAGAGCCGCGAAAGGTGCAGCGCCTCCGAAACAGCGCTGTTTCCGCCGCCGACGACCGCAACGGTCTTACCGCGATACAGCGGCGCGTCACACGTCGCGCAGTAGCTGACCCCGCGCCCGATGAGCGCCGCCTCCCCTTCCGCTCCCAAGCGGCGCGGACGTGCGCCGGTTGACAAGATCACCGTGCGGCTCTCGACCGTACCGTCCGCCGTATCGAGGCGCTTGATCTCCCCGTCGAGCCGAACAGACCGCAGCTCCGCATTTTGAAGCACCGCCCCGCTCTGCCGCGCCTGTATCCGAAGCAGCTCACAAAGCTCGCTTCCCTTAATCGAGAGCAGCGCGGGATAGTTCATGATCTCCGCCGCCTGCTCGAGTTGTCCGTCTCCGACGCCACGGTCAAGCAGCAGCGTTTTCAGTCCGAAGCGTCCGCAGTAAATCGCCGCACTGCACCCTGCCGCACCGCCGCCGACAATCGCAACCTCCCACAAAGTCCATCACCTCGTGATTAGTATTTCCGAGTGACGCACAAAAAATCGAGGCTGGAAATAAATAATGCCGTATGGTATAATGGCTGCGAAAGGAGGGGTCGGGATGTATCAACTGCTGATCGTTGAGGACGATGCCGGCATTGCGGAGGCAATCGCGTCACACGCGCGGCAATGGGAGCTGAATCCGCATACAGTGCGGGATTTTCATGATGTTATGTCGGAATTCAAGGCAGTCCAGCCACAGCTTGTCCTGTTGGACATCACGTTGCCGTTTTTCGACGGCTATCACTGGTGTACGGAGATTCGCAAGATCTCCAATGTTCCGATCATTTTCCTCTCCTCCGCTGCCGATAACATGAATATCGTGATGGCGCTGAGCCTGGGCGCGGACGATTTTATCGCGAAGCCCTTTGACCTCAGTATTCTGATGGCAAAAATACAGGCGCTGTTTCGCCGCAGCTATGCCTTTTCAACCGAGCGCTCCGTTTTGGAGCATCGCGGCGCGCTGCTCGATGTCGGCGCGAATACGCTGACCTATAATAATCAGCGCGTTCCGTTGTCGAAGAACGAGTACCGTATCGTGCACTGTCTGATGGAAAACAAGGGACACATCGTCAGTCGGGAGCGCCTGATGGAGCGCCTTTGGGAGACGGATGTCTTTATTGACGAGAACACGCTGACCGTCAACATCAACCGCCTCCGCCGAAAGCTCGACGCTGTGGGGCTGGACGGCTTTATTCAAACGCGGGTCGGTTTGGGCTACACGCTTTCCGCAGATACGGAGGACATATGAAGCTGCTGCGTTCGTATCTGCGTGGGCACCGTCGTGCCGCGCTGCTGTTTTTACTGTTTTGCGCCATATTTGCGTTCTGCTTTTTCCTGTACCGTCTGCCGCTGCAAGCGGTGCTGTATCCCGCGCTCCTGTGCGCTTTGCTCGGACTTTGCTGCATGGCTGCGGATTTTTTCCGCGTCCGCGCAAAGCATCGGCAGCTTGCGGCAATGGAGCAGAGCTGCACTCTCCTGCTTTCCGAGCTGCCGAGGCCGGAGACGGTCGCGGAGGAGGACTGTCAGCACCTGCTTGCAGCGCTGCGGGAACAGATGCTTGCTCAGCAGAGCGCAGCCTCGACCCGATACCGCGACATGATGGAATACTATACTGTTTGGGTCCATCAAATCAAGACGCCGATCGCCTCCATGCGGCTGACGCTTCAGGGGGAGGATTCCGCGCTGTCGCGAAAGCTGTCCATGGAGCTGCTTCGCATCGAGCAGTATGTGGAAATGGTGCTCGCCTACCTGCGCCTTGACTCGACCACGAGTGATTATGTGTTCCGCACCTGCTCCATGGATGCGGTCATCCGCCGCTCGGTAAAAAAATTCGCGTCGGAATTTATCGGAAAGCGGCTCAAGCTCGCCTATTCCCCTGTGGAATTGCAGCTTGTAACGGACGAAAAATGGCTGGGCTTCGTGCTCGATCAGCTTCTGTCAAATGCGCTGAAATATACGCAGGAGGGCGGCGTTCGGATTTATCTCGACGGAAAAACGCTCTGTATTGCGGATTCCGGTATCGGGATTGCGGCAGAGGACCTGCCCCGCGTGTTTGAAATGGGCTACACCGGCTATAACGGTCGCCGCGACTGTCACGCTACGGGCATCGGACTGTATCTTTGCAATCGAATCTGCAAAAATCTCGGCATCGAGCTGTCCGCGACCTCCGCAACGGGAAAAGGCACGACAATACGACTTGACCTCTCGCAGAAGCAGACGATCGCCGAATAAACAAACAGCGTGCCGAAAAATCGGCACGCTGTTATCTTATACTTTTTATACTCTTGCGGTGTGCTCCAGCTTGCTCAGCTCCTCCGCAGCCAGTCTCGCCTTAGCGACAACGTCGCCGGAAACGGCAGGAAAACAGTAGTACAGGAAATTCGGCTTGCCGATACAGATCATATCGCCGATCTCGTACCAATAGAAATCAGAATAAAGACTGTAGGAGGCGGCGGGCTTTTGGCTATACTCCAGCGTACCGCCGCAGCCGGTCAGACGGAAGCCGTCAACGGTGTGCGTCAGGTGCCCGCGCCCGACATGATAAGCCGCGCGCGTATCGCGGATGATGTAGATTTCGACCTCGGATTCCAACCGATAGGTGCCGTCTGTGATCTCTCTGCGCACCTCCTCGCGCTCCCAGCGGTACCAGTCAGGGATGTGGCTGAACCGTCCTTCACCCTCGAGCGGCGTCAAATAGCCGTCCTCCGTCAGCTCGTAGCCCTTTCCGCAGCGCTTGCAGCGGATCGTAACGCCCTTGCCCTCCATCTGCCCCTCGGCGAGGCAGTGCGGGCATTTATAGAGGATACGGTTCAGGTGGTCGGCGCGAAAGCCCTCGTGGATTCGAATGCTGTGCTCCTGCTGATAGCGGAAATTGTCAAAGGCAAACTGCTTTTGCAGAATTTCGTTCAGCTCGTGCACGGATTTTTCCGCAATCTCCTCGGGAGAGAGCAGATACTCTACCTCGGCGCTGACGTCGGTCTTGCGGAGCTGTAGATTGTTATACAGCGGGTCGCGGAGGAATGCGCCGTTCGTCCGTACCATGATAACGGGGACACCCAGCAGCTTCAGGCACTTTCCGACGCTCTCGGGCAGCGGGGTCGCCGTACCGTCAAAGGAATAGCTTGCCTCGGGATACATCAGGATCGAGGTGCGCAGCGTGTTGACGCAGTAGACCATATCCTTGACCAGCGCGTAGTCCGTGACGAATTTCGCCGTCGGAACACAGCCGAGATGCCGCATCAGCCACTCCTTGCCCACGAAGCCGTCGGAGGTGCAGACGATGCTCAGCGGACGCGGATAGAACACACACGAGGCGATCTTGAGATCGATAAAGCTGGAATGGTTCATCAAAATCAGGCAGGGCTCGGTCTTTTTCAGCTTCTCCATGCCGATCCTTTTGCAGGAAAAATGCACGCTCCGCAGGCTCGGCGCGGAAAACAGCCGCAGCAGCGTCCGAAAAAACAGAGACGGTCGGCGGGGCTTTTTGCGTTTATACGGAGGAAGCTCCAAAACCTTTTGATAGGAAAGCTCCATTGTTTTGATTTTCATAGGAACGCCTCCCTTTCTTTCTGATATTTTGTAATTATACCATGCCGCCCCTTTTTCCGCAATGCTTTTGCATGGGAAAGTGCAAAAGAAATGTGCTGAAAAAAGTGCTTGCCTTTTTGAATCGAATATGCTATAATACCCTCGCTACGGAGGCTTAGCTCAGCTGGTTAGAGCGCCTGCTTCACACGCAGGAGGTCGATGGTTCGAGTCCATTAGTCTCCACCACAAATTGAGCACTTGCTGCGGCAGGTGCTTTTTTCGTTGACAAAAGGAGGGTTTGGGCTATGACCGAAGTCGTGGCAGCATTGATTTGGGACGGCGACCGCTTTATGATCTGTCAGCGTCCCGCACATAAGGCGCGCGGGCTGCTGTGGGAGTTTGTCGGCGGCAAGATCGAGGCGGGCGAGACACCGGAGCAGGCTTTGATCCGTGAATGCCGCGAGGAGCTTGCCGTTACGCTCTCCGTCGGCGGGAAGTTCATGGACGTTGTTCACGAATACCCCGATCTGACGGTACACCTGACGCTGTTCAGCGCCGTGATCGCAGCGGGTGTGCCGCAGCTGCTCGAGCATAACGACATCCGCTGGATCACCCCTGCCGAGATTGGAGAATATGAATTCTGCCCCGCAGACGAGTCGATCCTTCTGGAAATTATCAAAAGACATTCAAATAGAAAATGACTGCCCGAAAGGGCAGTCATTTCAGCGTGTCGAAAAACCCTTTTCGGCACGCTGACAGACTGCGAAAAAGTTCGGAAGACAAGCAACTCACACCCGTCGGCGTACATAGGTACGGTAGGGCGTGAGTTGCGCAGTAAGTCAAAATCCTTGCGAAGCAAGCATTTTTTGCACCATATAGTTCGGTATACTCTGTTTTTTGCAAATCAAAACGCAGAGAACAAAACCCCATAAATTGTTAACTGATTTTGACGATTACGGACTTTTTTGACAGTCTGAACCCGCTGCCGTCGATATGACGGCAGCGGGCTTTGTTTGTTTCTTACGGATCAGCTCTGATTGCGTGCAGCGCCGATAATGTACAGGACGGGAAGTGCAAGTCCCGTGATGAGCGAGATAACGCTGAACTCGCCGCCGCCGGCAACGTTGAGCACGATGCCCGCCACGGAAAGCACCGCGACGATCACGCCCCATGCAATGCAGGTCTTGGCTTTCTCCGCCTTCTTGCTGTTGGCAGTGCCGATAATACCGGCAACCAGCTCTGCAACCGAGCTGACAACCATCAGCGCACCGCTCGCATACAGCATACCCAGAGACACACTGCCGTCGGCAATGTACGCGATTGCCGCGATACCGATGATGGCGACGATGCTGAGAATGACGGAAAGCGCACCGCCGATGATCATGAGAATGCCCGCAACCTTCAGAAGTGTTGCGCCCTTCGGTGTGGTCTGTTCCATGTTTTCCTCTCCCTTCTTAGAAAATATATAGAAACGCCGTTCGGCTTTTCTATCGTGTCAAGATCCCGTCGGCAGACGGTTCAGCGCGGCGGCGGGAGCAGGCGCTCCGTGCGGCGCATCAGTGTGTTATAGCGGCGGCCGAGCAGCTCGGCGGCACGGTGAAAATTGCGGTATCCAAGCTCGGTTCCGTGCAGATCGCTGCCGAGAGCGACCGTGCAGGGCCGCTCCGCCCATCGCAGGCAGCACCGCCGCGTCCAAAGACGGACGATCGCGTCGGCGTTGAGCTGTGCAAGGAAGCCGCTCTCCAGCAGCGGCTCGATAATGCTCGGCGAATAGCGGTCGATATGCGCCAGGACGACGGTCAGCCCGCGCTCCTCAAGCAGTGCGGTCAGCGTCTCCTCGTACCGCGCCAGCGAACGGACGGGCGGCAGCTCCAGCAGCAGCACACGCGTTCCCTCCAAGCAGAGCCGGTGCAGCTCGGGCAGGTTATGCAGCCCACGGCACAGACGGACCTCCGCACCGACAAGCAGCCGCGGCGAATCGCTCGGCAGCTCCTGCCGAAGCAGCGCGGCACACCGTTCGCGTCGGTGCAGAAACGCAGCGGCATCCTCACGGTCGGGGTAAAAATGCGGCGTTGCGGCAAGGACGTCAAGCCCCGCATTTTTTGCCAGCGCGACCTGCTTCAGGGATGTGGCAAGCCCGTCACTGCCGTGGTCGGCGGCGGGGAGAATGTGGGAATGGAAGTCGATATTCATAGGTCGCGCTTCATGCCGTTGTCGTTGGAATAGGCATACTGCTCACTGCGGTACGCCTTGTTATGTCGATAGGAGTAGCGTTCCCGCGCCTTGTTGTTCGGATCGTTGAGCAGCAGCCCGACAATGGTCGCGTTGACCTCGCGAAGCGCGGAAAGGGCAGCCCGCACGTCAACCTGGCGGGTCTTCCCGCTCTGCACGACGAGGACATAGCCCGTGACCTGCTCGGCAAGGACGGAGGCGTCGGTGACGAGATTGATCGGCGGCGTATCGATGATTACATAGTCAAAATGCTGCCGCGCGTAGTCTAAAAGCTGCTTTGCCTGCTTCGAGCCGAGCAGCTCCGCAGGATTCGGCGGAATCTGACCGGCGGTCAGGACGCTCAGATATTCGCTGTCCGTCCGACGGAGATTGATTTCCGAGGTCAGACCGGCAAGCAGCTCACTCAGCCCGTTGCGGCACTCCAGCCCGAAATAGCGGTGGACCGTGGGCTTACGCATATCCGCATCAATGAGCAGAACGCGCTGCTCCGCCGCGGCAAAGGACACCGCCAAGCTGACAGCGTTCGTGCTCTTGCCGTTGGCGGCAAACGGACTGGTCACGACAAAGATGGGGCACTTCTCTCCCTTGCCGGTAAAGATCAGCTTCGTGCGGATGGAATTGTACGCCTCCTTGATCGCAAAGGGGCTGCGGGCGGTCAGACGGGGACGGAAGCCGCGTGGAGAGACCGTCCGCTTCTTATTCGGGGCAGAGCCAAACAAAGACATATTATCTCCTCCCGCTATGCTTGCCGTTATTCTTAGCGCTGCTCGTCACGCTGCCGGTCATGCTCGGAACGGTGCCGAGCACGGGGATGTCAAAGCAGCGCTCCAAATCCTCCTCGCGGCGGAGCGTCGTATCCAGCGCGGAGATCAGAATGATCGCGGCGCAGGACAGCAGCAGCCCCAAAAGGAAGCCGTTGGTCATATTCAAGCCGAGATTCGGGCTGACCGGCGCGGTGGGCAGGGTGGCGCGGTTGACCGATACCATCTCGCCGCCGCGCGCCAGCTCACGCAGCACCTTGGGCGCGACCTCGGAGATCGCGTCGGCAACCGCAAGGCAGGTCTGCGGCTCCGGCGAGGTGACAAAGACGTTGATAAACTGCGACTCGCCCACGATCGTCGCCGAGACAAGACCGCTCAGCTCGGAGGCGTCTATGCTCCCGCCGAGGTGCTCACTGACGGCGTTCATGACCGGCTGACTGGTCAGCAGCAGGCGGTAGGTATTGGCAAGGCGGGCATCATTGACCAGCTCGCTGCCGGAAATGGTGGAGCCGTTGCGCTCGCCGGCGAAAACGCACATCGACAGCGTGGCGCGATAGAGCGGCGTGACGAACTGGGTCGTATAGACCCACGCGCCGACGGTGAACAGCAGGGCAATCAGGATAATCCATACAATATATTTTCGCAGCGCCCAAAAAATGACCTGCGGATTCATTTCAAAGTGATTCAAGGAAGCGGCACCCCTTTTCATTGTCGGGAAGCCCCGACCTTTGTATGGTAGCACACTATAAGACAAAATGCAACAAAAATCCTGTGCGGCGTTCGAAATTCCCTACGTACGCTTGCAAATCGGTCTCCCGTATGATATACTGTGCCTGAAATTCGTGCGAGCCTGCACAGGAACATGGAGGAATACAAATGAGTACAAAAAAACCGCTTGAGGGAGCTGCGATCATCGGTCAGTCCGGCGGTCCCTCCGCCGTTATCAACGCCAGCGCCTACGGCGTCATCAAGACCGCGCTGGAGAGCGAGCACATCACCAAGGTCTACGGCGCGTTTCACGGCATCGTCGGCGTCCTCAACGACCGCCTGATGGTGATGGATGAGGAGGACCCCGCAGAGCTGGAACGCCTGCTCTACACGCCCTCCTCCGCCCTCGGCTCCTGCCGCTATAAGATCGCCGACCCCGAGGTTGACGATACCGATTATAAGCGCATCCTTGAGGTCTTTCAGAAGCGCAACATCCGCTATTTCTTCTATAACGGCGGCAACGACTCGATGGATACCTGCAACAAGATCAACCGCTACATGAAGAAGGTCGGCTACGAGTGCCGCGTGTTCGGCGTTCCCAAGACCATCGACAACGACCTGTTCGGCACCGATCACTGCCCCGGCTTTGCCTCCGCAGCGAAGTACATCGCCACCTCTATCATGGAAGTCTCCCGCGACAGCAACGTTTACGACAAGGGCATGATTACCATTGTCGAGTGCATGGGCAGACACGCCGGCTGGCTGACTGCCGCCTCCGCGCTTGCCAATCTGAGCGGCGAGGGTCCCGACCTGATCTACCTGCCCGAGACGGACTTCGACATGGACGACTTCATGGACGACGTGATTGACATCTACAAGCGCTACGGCAAGTGCCTCGTCGCGGTCTCCGAGGGCGTGCATTATTCCGACGGTGCGTTCGTCTCCGAGGCAAAGACCTCCGGCACCGACGGCTTCGGTCATGCGCAGCTCGGCGGTCTTGCGGCTCGCCTCGCCTCCATCGTCAAAGCGGCGACGGGTGCCAAGGTCCGCGGCATCGAGCTGTCCCTGCTCCAGCGCTGCG
>URWG01000045.1 GCA_900551495.1 uncultured Eubacteriales bacterium | reverse complement strand
GCCTGCGTTGCACTGCTGGCAGCGCTGACGGCAACGGGCTTCGCGGCATACGAAAAATGGCGCCTGCCCGCGCCGCAGCCTTATGAGCAGGGCAATCAGGGCATCCGCGACATCCACGAGACGCAGGTCTACGGCAGCGAGGATTTGGACGCCGAGCAGCCCACGGAGACGGACGGCGAATTGACCGACGCGGATTTTCTGCGCATGGCAAAGGAGCTGCTGGAGAGCGTGGGACAGACGGACGTAAACGTCGAGCAGATGACCGTCTCGCACATGACCGCGCTGCTCTACGACCGCGAGGAGGTCGAGGTCCGCTTCAACAACGACCGCTGGAATACGGAGATGCGGTTTCAGGCAAAGAACGGGGCGCTCGTGTCGTTTTTCAGCATTGACACTGCGCCCGAGAATTCCTCCGCGACGGCGGACGACGCGACCGCCGAGGCGCTGGCAAAAAAATTCTACGAAATCTTGCCTGTTCCGCAGGGCTATGATATAATCGGCTGCGAGGAATATGACGAACAATATCGAAGCTACAGCTTTGCCCGCGAGGTCGCAGAGGGGGTTTACAATCCCTACGAGATGGTGCGCGTTTCGGTCAACCCGATCTCCGGTCGGCTGACGGGCTGCAATGTGTTTCATTTTCCGCTGCTCGACGACCACGCGCCCAGCGACGTTCCGCTGACGCAGGCGCAGGCGGAGCAGCTCGCGCAGTCCTGCAAGAACATTGATCTTGAGGGCTATGAGCTGACCGACGCGGAGGTTCGGATCGTCCTGCCGAACTGGAGCTTTACCGACTACGACACGACGGACATCCGCTACGCCGAGGTCAGCCGCTACGCGTGGGTGCTGACCTACGAGGTGCCGGACGCCGAGTTTGCAGCGATCACCACGGTCTATATCGATCTTTACACCGGCGACCTCCTCGGCGGCGGCTGCCTGCGTTAACGGCATACAGAGAAAACCACATCGGAAAGAGCTGACCCATGTTGAAGCATACATATAAAATTATTTCGGCACTTTTGGCGGCGCTTCTGCTGCTGACGGCGATTCCCGCCGTCGGCGCGGAGGAGGGCGGCGTGACCTGTACCGAGGTCGTTTACGGCACGTCGGAAAACGGCAGGGACCTGACCTGCTGTGTCCTGACCGACGGCGCGGAATACTCCCGCACGCTTCTGCTGAATTTCGCCATCCACGGCTACGAGGATGCCTACGCCGCCGACGGGCAGGTGCTCGTGGACTTCGCCGAGCGCCTGATCGGGCACTACAGCCGTCAGACCACGCTCCACGGCTGCCGGCTGGTGATTGTCCCGTGCGCCAATCCGGACGGCTTGCTCGACGGCAGCACGAACAACGGCTTCGGACGCTGCAACGCCAAGGGCATCGACCTGAACCGCGATTTCGACGCGGGGCATTACCCCTTCCAAAACGCCCGCAACTACACCCCCGAGCCGTTTTCCGCCGCCGAATCCCGCGCGCTGCGGGACCTGTATTGGGCGTATCTGCCGGACGTGGTGATCGATTTCCACGGCTGGTACAACGAGGTGTACGGCGCCTCGGCGACGGCGCGGAGGGTCAGCGAGCTGATGGGGCTGCCCTACGTCGGCACCTTGATGACACGCAGCGGCTTCTTCGCACGCTGGGCGCAGGAGCAGGGTTCAATCGGTATGCTCGCGGAAATGCCCGCACCGGATGCCGTTCCGCGGCGGCGCATCTATAACGCGATCGACCGGCTGATGACGGACACGGACACCTGCCCGGGCAGACAGTTTGTCGATATGCCCTATTACAATGACTGGGCGCACGCGGGCATCGTCTACGCGCTGCAAAACGGCTGGATGAACGGCATTTCCGGCACGCAGTTTGCGCCGGAGGGGACGATGACGCGGGCAATGCTGGTCACGGCGCTGTGGCGCATGGCAGGACAGCCCGCACCGAGCGGCGAAGCGGTCTTTTCCGACGTTCCGAGCGGGACGTGGTACACCGACGCGGTGCTTTGGGCTGCGGAAAACGGAATCGTCGCGGGCGTCGGCAAAAATCGCTTTCGACCCGACGGCTTTATCACGCGCGAGCAGCTTGCGACGGTCCTGTACCGCTACGCCGCGTGGCAGGGAAAGGACGGCTCGTTTGACCCGCTGCCCGACTTCCCCGACGGCGGCTCGGCAAGCCAATGGGCGAAGGATGCACTGGCATGGGCGGTGACAGAAAAGCTGCTCAACGGCACGGTCATCGACGGGACACGCTTTCTCTGCCCCGCCGACTGCGCTACCCGTGCGCAGATCGCCGCGATCCTGATGCGCTACGACGAGCTGCAATAACGAATACGGTATCACGATATAGAAACCCCCCGACTCCGCCGCACGGCGAAATCGGGGGTTTTATGTCTGTATTCGGGACGAGAAACCCGTCCCATGCGGCGTTCATGTCGGTCATGTTCTGTGCAGGAAGATCTCGCCGCAGCGGCGGCAGATGAACTTAGTCTGCCCGCGCCCCGCGGGGACTGCCTGTATCGCCCTGCACGCCGGGCAGCGCACCATCCGCTTCTGCGGTCCGTAGCGCAGACGGTTTCCCAGCCGCGCCGAGCGCTGCCGCCAAAATCTCAGGAAGCGCCCCTTCATGCGTCAGTCCGCGGCGTATCCCTCCGCGCCTCCCGCAAAATCCGCGTAAAGTAGAGCAGATATTTCACAAACGACAGGCAGATCGCCGCAACGATCAGCAGCGAGTCGATCAGCACGAACGTCGGCGTCGGGTCGCGCCAAAGAATCAACACGAACATGGAGAGATAGATGATGACGGTGCAGAGCTTGCCGTACCAGCCGGCGCTGTAGACGCTGTGCGTCCGCTTCATGGCAACGAGGGACAGCGAGCCGATGGCGCACTCCTTCACGATGAGGACACCGACGACCCACCAAAAGCGCATCGGCATCAGGCAGAGCAGGACCGCGATCTGCGTCAGCTTGTCGGCGATGGGATCGATCGCCTTGCCGAAGTCGGAGACGAGGTGGAAGGTGCGGGCGATCCAGCCGTCGATGATGTCCGTCGCGCCGGAGAGGACCAGCATGGCAAACGCCCAGATGATGTGATCGCTCTCGTGCAGGTAGACGATCACCGGAATCAGCAGCAGCCGAAAGAAGCTGAGCATATTCGGCAGGGTAAAGATACGGTCGGTATCGACGTGCCGCGCCTGCTCGATCTTTTGACGTTCCTTTTCTTGCATATACACTCCCCCGATTCTTTTTTCTGTTCTTAGTATACACACCGAACATCAACTGAACATCAACCGGAAATGAAATTTTGTTAAAAATCGGAATTGCCGTTTTACAACGACCCCTCCGATGTGGTATACTGTCAGCGAAGGGAGGCGAGCGGATGTTCAGAATTCTTGTGGCGGAGGACGACGGCGAGCTGCGGCAGCTTTTTTGCCGCGTGCTGACGCGCAACGGCTTTACCGCGTTCGGCGCGGCGGACGGCGCGGAGGCATTGGAGCTGATGGAGCACGAATATATTGATCTTGTCATCTCGGACATCATGATGCCGCGGGTGGATGGCTATGCGCTGGTGCGTCGGCTTCGGGCGGCGGGAAACCCCGTTCCCGTGCTGATGATTACCGCCCGCGACGGCTTTCAGGACCTGCAATTCGGCTTCCTCTCCGGCGCGGACGACTATATGGTCAAGCCCATCAACGTCAACGAGCTGGTGCTGCGCGTCAATGCGCTGCTGCGGCGGGCGCAGATGGTCGCCCAACGGCGGCTGACCGTCGGCGGGACGGTGCTGGACTACGACCGCTTTACCGTCGCGTCGGCGGCGGGGGAGACGGTCCTGCCGCAGAAGGAATTTCTGCTGCTGTACAAGCTGCTGTCCTCTCCGGCGCATATTTTTACGCGCCAGCAGCTCATGGACGACATTTGGGGCATGGACTCGGCAACGGAGGCGCGGACGGTGGACGTGCATATCAACCGGCTGCGCGACCGCTTCCGTACCAACCCCGATTTTGAAATTCAGACGGTGCGCGGCATCGGCTATCGGGCGGTGAAACGGGATGGACTATAAGATCTCGCCGCGGATGCGGCTGTACTTCTATTTGATTGTATCGGTGATCGTGCTGTTTACCTTCGGCGCGGTCATTTCCGTGCTGCTGATCCTGCGGCGGACGGGCGATGTCGATTCGCCGGGTCTGCTGACGCTGGCGTCGCTGGTGCTGGTGTCGCTGGTGGCAAGCGGGCTGATGAGCGTTTTCATCGGGCGGCGGATTTTGACCCCGATGGTCAAGCTCAGCAACGCCTCCAAGGAGGTCGCACACGGAAATTTTACCGTTTCCGTCAGCGATTCGAGCAAGCTTGAGGAGGTGCAGACCACCTTCCGCAATTTTAACGCCATGGTGCGGGAGCTGAACGGCATCACCACGCTCAGCAACGACTTTATCGCCAATGTTTCCCACGAGTTCAAGACCCCGCTGACCGCCGTCGAGGGCTACGCCATGCTGCTGCAGGACGGCGAGCTGTCCGACGCCGAGCGCGAGGAATATTTGGACAAAATTCTGTACAACACCCACCGTCTCTCCACTCTGGTGGAAAATATCCTGATCCTGTCCAAGCTGGAGAGCCGCCCGCTGCCCGAGCAGTACGCCGATTTCCGTCTCGACGAGCAGCTGCGGCAGGCGGTCGTGATCTTGGAGCCGGAGTGGGCGAAAAAGGAGCTGCGCTTTGACGTTCGGCTGGACGAGGTGACCTTCCACGGCTGCGAAAGTCTGCTGTCGCACGTCTGGACGAATCTTTTGAGCAATGCCGTAAAATTCAGCGAGCCGCGGCAGGAGATCGAGCTGCGGCTGCTGGAGCAGACCAACTGCGTCGTCGTCACCGTGACCGACCACGGCTGCGGCATGGACGAGACGACCGTGCGGCGGAGCTTTGAAAAGTTCTATCAGGGCGATACCTCCCGCCGCGCCGAGGGCAACGGCTTGGGCTTGGCGCTCGTCAAGCGGATCGTGGAGCTGTCCGACGGCGTGATTGAGGTGGACAGCGCCGTCGGAAAGGGCAGCACCTTCCGCGTCATTTTGCCGAAATAACCCCGACACAAAAGCAAACACTGTCATGTAATCTCGTAGGGGCGATGATCAATCGCCCGCAGACGGCACTTTCTTTCGACGCGTAGGGCGGGCTTCCCTAAGCCCGCCGACGGCAACTCCTGCTTTGCCGCAAGCCCGTATCTTTCGGCTCGGTTCACGGGCGGGCAAGGACCGCCCCTACGGATTCTATTGATAGTGCCAGCAACGGGGCGTCGCACCCGCGAGGGGCACGCCGCATCCGTAGCGCTCCTTCGTCGCTGACGGCTGCGCAGCAGATGCCGCCCCCTACGGCACACGATTATTCCAAAAGGCGCTTGGCGAGCTGCTCGTTTTCCGCTGCAAGGCGGCAAAGGCGGGCGATATTATCCGAGGCAAAGGGCTTTTCCGACATTGCGCCGTCAATCATGTCGCACAGCGAAGCGGCAGTGACCTCATGCAGCGACAGGTACAGGTCCTCGCCCAAATAGTCCAAAAAGCCGCTGACCTTCGGGTCATACACCACGCCGACCATCGGCACGCCCTGTCCGGCGGCGAAGATCAGCGTGTGCAGCCGCATCGACACAACAAGTGACATTCTGCGCACCAGCGCCAGCACCTCCGCGCCGTCGCTGCCCGCGCTGAGCTGCAAATGCTTGCCGTGCATGGCGTCGGCAACCGCCTTGCAGGCAGCCTCATCCCGCCCCGGCTCCATCGCGTAGAGGAGTGGAATCAGTCCGTACTCCTGCCGCGCATAGTCCGCCGCCCGCGCAAATGCCGCCGCCTTCTCCGCAAAGCCCTCCCACGGGCGGACGGCAAGCATCAGATACTGCGCGTCCTCGTCCAGCCCGCTGCGGCGCAGATAGCGCTGCATATCCTCCGACACGTCGATCAGGAGGGCGGGGTCCGCCGTCAGATGGATCTCGGGGCGGGTCACACCCAGCGAACGGAGCGTCTGCTCGGAATACAGGTCGCGAACGGAGATGATCTCGGCATAGCGGTCGAGCACCGCGGCGGTGCGTTTTTGATTGCGCGGGCGGGAGATCGGTCCGACACCGCAGCCGTAGAGCATCACGCGGCAGCCGTTTTTCGCCGCCTGACGGATGCTGAACAGGTAATATAACAGGGAACGCGTACTCGTCGCGTCCTGCATCAGCGTGCCGCCGCCGCTGATATAAAGTCTCGTGCGCCGCATCAGCCGCCCGATGCGGAGAATATTGAAGGTATAGATCGCGTTGATGCCCGCCGACAGCCGCGTTTCCGCCGGATCGCGGCTCAGCGCGCAGATCGGCAGGTCGGCATCGACGCGGCGAAGCTGGGATATGATCGCATTTAAGATAGCGTTATCGCCGCAATTTCCCTTGCCGTAAGCGCCGCAGATCAGAACGCCGTCGCGCTGATACGCCGCCCGCGCAGCCCGACGCAGGATCGTCTCATAAATCGCCTTCTGCTTGAGCAGCATTGCCTCCAGCGAGAAGTCGCGGCGGGTCTTTTCATACAGCGCGTCGCCCATCTGCCGCCGCAGCTCGGGCGCCTGTGCCAAGCGCACCATGCACTCCGCCAACGCCGCGTCGTCCTGCGGCGGGAAGAGCAGCCCGTTGATACCGTCGTCGATCAGATACGGCACGCCGCCCACCTCGGAGGCGATCGTTGCGCAGCGCATCCGCGCGCCCTCGGTCAGTGCGTAGGGGAACGTCTCGGACAGCGAGGTCAGCAGATTCACGTCCAGCGCGTTATAAAAGCTGTTGATGTCGTTCACCCAGCCGGCGAAGCAAACCGTCTGCGGCGGGCAGAGCCGATCGGCAAGGGCGCGGATCTCCGCCTCCTGCTCGCCCTCGCCGGCGATGGCAAGGCGGATATTGGGGCAGACCTTCACGGCGCGGGCAAAGGCGCGGACAAGCGTCGTCATGTCCTTGACCGGTGAGATACGCGCCGCAATGCCGAACACGACGGTATCCTCCGCCGCGTTCAGCCCGATGCTTTTCAGGTAAGTCTCGCGGGGCAGCGGCGTGCGCTCCGCGGAAAAATCGACGCCGTTATAGAGCGTATAGATGCGCTGCGGGTCAAAGCCGCGCGAGATCAGCAGCTTCGTCATTCCGCCGGACACGCCGACCCATGCGTCAAACCGCCGCAGTGCGAGCTTGTTGATATTGCCATAGGTCAGGGCGGCAAGAGGTCTGCCCATGTAATCCAGCCGATAGTCGCTGTGGATGGTGGAGATCACGGGAATATCGGCGTACGAGCGCAGGAGCATCCCCATCATGTTCGCGCGGGCGCCGTGGCAGTGAATGACCTGATAGTTGTCATGCAAAATCATTGCCAGCAGGCGCTTGCGGGTACGCAGGAGGTTATTGTCCTGAATCACAGTGGTCGGGATCCCGAGCTGCCGCGCCTCGGCGGCAAAGTCGCCCTCGGTAAAGCAGACGAGGTGGACGTTTTCGGTTTTGTTCAGCCCCGCGAGCAGGGACAGCACATGGGTCTTTGCGCCGCCGACATCGCCGCCGGAGATCATATGGATAATGTTCATGAGCTACCTCAAAATTTGGGTCGCTTCGGCGGCGGACAGTTTTCACGCCCGCCCTATTGCATTTTGCGACCGATTTGGCTATAATTATAATACATTTTTCTACCGGAAGCAATCCCAACAAACATTTTTCCCGATTCGGAGGTTCTTTATGAAGCTATTCGGCAAGGGCGGTAAGCTCAATATCATCGATCTTCTGATTATTCTGATTCTGATCGCGGCGATCGTGCTCGTCTGTATGCGGCTGTTCTCGGACAAGACCGAGACACTCGGCAGCGAGAACGCCGTCACCGCGCCGAATCTTCGCTTTACGGTGCTCATTTCCGACATCCACCCCGAGCTTGCGGCGCAGATTGAAACGGCGCTCGACGGCGAACCGACGGACATCGGCGGCAATACCGTCGAAATGACTCGCCTGTTCAACAGTAACAAACTCGTTGACGCGCGCGTGATCGCCCACGAGATCACGACGGCGGAGGACGGCACGACGGAGCTTCGGCTGACCGTTGAGGCGGCGGCGGTGATCTCCGGCGGCGCGTATTCCGTCGGAACGCAGGAGGTCCGCATCGGCAAGCTGTTTAATGTCAAGACGCTCAACGCAGAGATCGAAGGCTCCGTCCTGACGATGGAGAAGCTCGGATGAACGAGCTGCTGCAAACCAGTCTCATCTGGCGGCTGTGTGCGGCGATCGCGGCATGGTTTCGCACGACCGCCCTGTCGCGCGGTATCGCAGCGGTCGGGCGGCTGTGGCGGGAGAGCGGGCTGTACCGCTTTTGGGCACGGCTGCTGACCGCCCCCTCCGTGACGGAGCGCTCGAGCTACGCCGGACTGCTGACGCGCTTTAACGCCGCGCTGTACCGCTTCGGCTCGCAGCATCTGATGCCGGCGGTACGGTCAAGCCTCGCCTGCCGCATTTACGGCGCGGTGCTGTCGTATCTGCGCGGGAGCTTTTTCCTCGGGTGGCTGTTCGCCGGCGGAATGACCTCGGTGCTGCTGTTTATCATCGCCGCGTATTTCCCCGTGGACTGGCTGCTCCGCGACGTATTGCAGCTTACGGCGCTCTCGTCCGTGTGGGATGAGGCGCTGATGGCGTTCTGCTTCCTTTGGGTGCTGTACCGCCGTGCCGCAAGCGCAAAGCCGCTCCGCAGCGCCGCAAACACGCTGGACGTCTGGTTCGGCTTCTACCTGCTGGCGGGCTTGGTGCTGCTGTATTACACCGTCAGCCATCTCGGTATCAACATCACCGGCTACCGTGCCAGTATGCAGTATATCCTGCTGTTCTATCTTGTCACGCGGCTGATTCGCGACGATGCCGACTTCAAAATGATGTACTGCGTCATGATCGCAGGCGCAACGGTGTTTGCGCTGCACGGGCTGTATCAGTTCGTCGTCGGCGCGGAGATTCCCTCGACATGGACGGATCAGGCGGAAACCGCCGTGCGGACGCGGGCATTTTCCGTGTTCAGCAACCCCAATATTTTCGGCGCGTATATGCTCCTGTTCGCTCCCATGGCAATCGGTGCGGCGTATGCAGCGCCGACACCCGCGCAGAAGGTGCTGTTTTGGGGCTGCGGCATTGCCATGTGCGCCGCCTGCCTCGTTACGATGTCGCGCGGCGCATGGCTGGCGCTGGCGATCGCGGCGGTGCTGTTTGCGCTCGTCATTGACCGCCGCCTGCTGGCGCTGATGCTGATCGGCGGGATCGCGGCGTGCTTCCTGCCGTTCGTGCGCAGCCGTATCACCTACCTCTTTACGCCGGAATTCGCCGAGTCCAATGCGCGCGGCGGACGGGCAAAGCGCTGGGAGACGGCGCTGGGCTATCTCGACGATTACGGCGCGTGGCGCTGCGGACTGGGCTACGGCATCTTCGGCGGAGCAGTCGCGGCGCAGAATCCCATCAATCCTGCGCTCGACTATATGTACGTCGATAACTACTATGTTAAAATTCTTGTCGAAAACGGCATTGCCGGACTGACTTCGTTCCTTATGACCCTTGCGGCGCTGCTTTGGAACGGGCTTCGCGCCTGCGGGCGGGCATCAAAAACGCCCTACAAGCCGCTTTGCATGGGTATGCTCGCGGGTCTGATCGGAATTCTCGTCCACAGCTTCTTTGAGAGTCTGTGGGAGGAGCCGTATATGATGGCGCTGTTTTTCGCCGTCGCGGGCATGATGATCTATGCCGGATTCTTGCGAAAAAAGGAGGAAACGGCATGATCTGTAAACAATGCGGCGCGGAAAATGCGGATTCCTGCGCCTATTGCGTCGGCTGCGGCACGTCGCTCAGCACCCCGCAGAAGAAAAAGCATCTGCTTCCGATCCTGCTTGTCACCGCTGTCGTTATTGCCGCCGCAATCGGACTGTATTTCGCGCTGCGCTGACCCCCCAAAAATGCGATCGCCCCCGAGAGAGGAAACTCCCTCGGGGGCGATATTTTTCCTTTATTCGTCGCTTTTCGGCTCCTTGACCGCCTCGACCAGTCCGCTCGCCAGCCCCGCCAGCCCCTGAATTTCGGAGGGAATGATGATCTTCGTCGCCTTGCCGTCGGCGATCTTCTGCATCGCCTCAAGCGCCTTGAGCTTGATGACCTGATCGTTCGGGCACGCCTCGTTCAGCAGCCGCATTGCCTCCGCCGTCGCCTTCTGAACGGCGAGGATCGCCTGCGCCTGACCCTCGGCGCGGAGAATGGCAGCCTGCTTTTCCGCATCGGCGCGGAGAATTGCCGACTCCTTTTCGCCCTCTGCCACAAGAATCTGCGAATGCTTGGTGCCCTCCGCCTGCAAAATTGCCTGACGACGGTCGCGCTCCGCCTTCATCTGCTTTTCCATCGAATTCTGAATGTCCTGCGGCGGGAGGATGTTCTTCAGCTCCACGCGCGTGACCTTAATGCCCCACGGGTCGGTGGCGTCGTCCAGAATGGCGCGCATTTTGGTGTTGATGACGTCGCGGCTGGTCAGCGTCTGATCCAGCTCGAGGTCGCCGATGATGTTACGCAGGGTCGTCGCCGTCAGCGTCTCCATTGCCATCATCGGCTGCTCCACGCCGTAGGTATAGAGCTTCGGGTCAGTGATGGAGAAGTAGACCACGGTGTCGATCTGCATTGTAACGTTATCCTTCGTGATAACGGGCTGCGGGGGATAGTCGAGCACCTGCTCCTTGAGGCTGACGCGCTTGGCAATGCGCTCGATAAACGGCACCTTGAAGTGGATGCCGACGCCCCAAACGCTGTGGAATGCGCCCAGCCGCTCCACGACATAGGCACGGGACTGCTGTACGATGCAGATATTTTTGATAAGGATGATAAGCACGAGCAGGGCAAGAACGCCGACGATAATGATAGTTTCCATGCGGTAAATTCCTCCTTCATTCATTCGCTTCGCTCGACGATGAGCTTTGCGCTTTCGACGCGGACTACGCGGACGGGGACATTGCAGGGGATCTCGGAGCCGTCGGCGCTGCGGGCGGACCACTCCACGCCCGAGAGCCGAACCGCACCGAGCGAGCGCACATTGTCGATCGCCTCGGTGACAATCGCGATCTGACCGACGTTGCGTTCGGCATTGGTCGGCGTGATTCTGCGGTTCAAGCGGCTTCGTACCAGCGGACGCAGTGCAAACAGCAGCAGCGCCGACACCGCAACAAACAGCACAAATTGCAGCCACAGCGGGGCATGGCACAGCGCAGCGATCAGCGCGGCGACCGATCCGCCGATAAACCACAGCGAAACCAGCGCGGACGTGGACGCCTCGGCAACGGCAAAAACAACGATCGCAGCCAGCCAGATCCATTCCATGGGCGGCATACACATCGACCTCCGATCCGAAAAGATTTCTGTTTTTAGTTTACCACAATCGCGGCGAAAAGTCAAGGGAAACACACCCGTTGCACGGATTTGTTCCGTTCGCGGTTTGCGGGTGCCGTTTCACGGCATTCCGACAAAATCTGTCGAAAATCAGGATTTTCCATTGCAATACCCGTCGGTGTCCGATATAATAGACATAATGCATGAACAATCGAGGTGCCTATGGAGCGGTTTACGATGGCGGTGCCGTGCCTGTTCGGTCTGGAGGGACCGGTGGGCGACGAGCTGCGCCGCATGAAAACAGAAAATGTACGCGTGGAGGATCGGCGCGTCTTTTTTGACGGCGATTTTTCCGACATGGTGCGGGCGAATCTGCGTCTGCGCATGGGCGAGCGCGTGATGATCCTCTTGGCGCGATTCACGGCGCGGAGCTTTGAGGAGCTGTATCAGGGCGTGAAGGCGATCCCGCTGGAGCGCTTCATCCCCCGCGACGGCGCGTTTCCCGTCAAGGGCTACAGTCTGGACTCGCAGCTGCACTCCGTGCCGGACTGTCAAGCCATTGCGAAGAAGGCGGCGGTGGACCGTTTGGGCGCAAAATACGGGCTGACGTGGCTGCCGGAGACGGGCGAGACGTACCAGCTCCGCTTTTCGATCATGAAGGATGTCTGCGAGGTGTTTTTGGACACGTCGGGCGTCAGTCTGCACAAGCGCGGTTATCGTGCGGTGGGCAACGAGGCGCCGCTGCACGAGACGATGGCGGCGGCAATGGTCAATTTGGCGCGTTATCGCGGGCGGGAGTTCTTTTGGGATCCCTTCTGCGGCTCCGGCACGATCGTCATTGAGGCGGCGCTGGCAGCGCTGAACCGTGCCCCGGGTCTGAACCGCGAATTTGCCGCGCAGAAGTGGGCTTGCGTGCCGCCCGAGCTTTGGGAGCAGGCGCGGCAGGAGGCAAGGGATCTCGAATTCCGCGGCGAATATCACATTCTCGGCACGGACATTGACCCGTCGAGCCTGTCAATCGCCATTGCCAATGCGAAGAAGGCGGGCGTCTCAAAATACATCGAGTTCCGCGAGGGCGACGCGACAAAGCTGCCGCTGCCCGCGCCGGGCGGCG
>URWG01000044.1 GCA_900551495.1 uncultured Eubacteriales bacterium | reverse complement strand
TTTGTTGCGACCGGCTTGGTCATAATGAAAACGAACTTCAGCTCCGCGCCCATGGAAAAAGCAGTGGTCATGAATTTCAGCGAGCTGTCATACGTCGGCTCCGTGGTTTCCTTCGCGCCGCAGGGGCAGGTGCCGTCGACGAACGTGTGCGCCTCGGAGGCGTTGGTCACGGTGCTGCAGATGCCGCAGGTGACCTTGTGCGTTCCGTCCCCGTTGTCCGTGTACTGATAATTGCTGTGTCCCGTGGCGGAAATCACGGTATCCGCCTCGGTGATCTCGGCAGTGCAGGCTTCGTCCGAGAAGAGCTTATTGCAGACGGAGCAGGTCCAATAGGCAATATTACCGCCCGCGGTGCAGGTCGCTGCGGCTGCGGCGGTCGCGGTCAGGGTATGACCCGTTGCTGCGAGCGTCTCGGTATAGCTGTAGTCGCAGTATTTGCAGGTGTAGGCAGCGCTGCCCTCGGTGGTGCAGGTCGGCTCGACCACGGTCGCGGTCAGCGCGTGACCCTCTGCCGTAACGCGCAGGAGCGTCAGAACGGTCGGGTAGGTCGCGTCTTCATCGGAGCAGACGGCAAGAATATGCTCGCCCTCGCCCAGCGACAGGGTGACGTTGCCGTTTTCGTCGGTAACGGCGCCCTCGATGTTGTTCAGCGCACCGGTCGCAGGATCGACAAGCGCAAGCTGTCCGTCCGCAACGGCAACGGTGTTGTTCTTATCGGCGCGGATGTCCTCGTAATTCCTGTACATATTGCCACTCCAGCCGAACATATAGCCGCGGATGTTCAGGGTGA
This sequence comes from uncultured Eubacteriales bacterium, assembly GCA_900551495.1. Lineage (GTDB taxonomy): Bacteria > Bacillota > Clostridia > Oscillospirales > Oscillospiraceae > JAZOXB01. The sequence continues at coordinate 11,706 of URWG01000044.1, read as the reverse complement.
ACGCCTCGTCGGTCTTGACAGTCAGGCTGCGGACGACCTGACCGTCCTTTTCGTACCAGGTATACAGGTCGCTGTACATGGAGGTATCGCGATAGAGGAAGAAGTTGACCGTATCGCCGTTTTTGATCGGGCAGTTGACGATCGTGTAGCCGACATAGCCGCCGCTGGAGGAGGTTTCGTTGGAGACGGGGAACAGATCGTTCACGGCAAAGCTGCAAGCCGTCGTCTCAACGCCGAAGATCGTCTTGATCATGCCGCCGTCCACGACCAGATAGGTCTTTGCGGTCTCGGGTGTGAAGTCCTCGCCGAACATCAGCTCGTGCGTGCGGATCAGGACGTCCAGCGCGGAAACGCCGTCGCAGGTGTCCGTGTAGCCGTAGCGGTCGCTGAGATCGGAGGAAACGGTCGTCTTGGTGTCGGGCAGGAGGAACGCGCCCTCCGCCTGTGCCATCGTTTCGACCTCGATCTGCGTGGGCTGAGACGCCTCCCATGTGAGGAGCGGGTGGGTTTCGCCGCTCTTGAAGGCAGGCTCTGCCAAACCGGTGTTCATCGCGGTGACGAAATCGGCAGCGGCGATGGCTTCTGCATTCATGGCAGCCGCAGTCTGCGTCTCGGCGTTCTTTACGGCGCCGATGCCGCCCTTATCGCAGGTGCCCTCAAGGTAGTAAAGGTTCGCCGTAACTGCATTCGCGTCCGTAACGGTGCCGATCACGGAACCATAGGTGAAGGAGGTGTTGCAGGTGACGGTGCCGATGTTGAAGCAGTTGGAAACCTCGGAATTTGCCACATAGCCGACGATACCTGCGGGGTAGTTGCCGCCCGCCTTGATGGTGCCGGTGTTATAGCACGCCGTGACCTTGCAGCCGCTCGGCAGGTTGGAAACGATGCCCGCCGCGCAGGTGCTGGGAGCAGTGACGTTGCCGGTGTTGACGCAGCCCGTGACGGTGCTGGGCTGGGAGCCGTTCATGATATTGCCGACGATACCGGCACAGTAACGCCAACCTGCGACATTACCGCTGTTGGAGCAGTCGGTGATATTCACGCTGTAGTAGGCGCCGCCGACGATGCCGCCGATGGACTGCCAGTTGCCGCCCGTGCGCTTGACGGAAACGTCAACGCTCGAGTGGAGGTTCGTCAAGTCGGCATAATCCGCACGACCGACGATACCGGCGCAATAGGCATCGGAAACATTCTTGGAGGAGCCGACGGTGACAGAGCCGTTGACCGTCAGGTTTTCGATCTTCACGCGGCTGTTTGCGGAGCCGTAGACCCAGCCGAACAGACCGCGGTAGGGCGATGCGGTGGTTGTGCCGCTGTAGTCGATGAACAGATTATCCACCGTGTGCCCTTGTCCGTTAAAGGTTCCCGCGAAATTCTTGGAGGCGCTGCCGATCGGCGTCCACTCGTAGCTCGCCAGATCGATGTCCGCCGTCAGGATACCCGCAATCGTTGTGCTGCCGCCGTTGACCTTCTGCGCAAACCATGCCAGCTCTGCGGCGGTGCCGATGAGGTAAGCGCCGCTGTCGTCGGTGGCAGGCTCGGTCGCGGTCTTGCCGTCCCAAGCGTTCTCAGCCGCCTTGCGGACGGGGATTTCGATCGTGATAACGCCGTTTTCGACCTTTTCCGCATCGGCAGAGCCGAGCCGGAAGGAGCCGCTCTTACGGACATAGCCTAGCTGCTCGGCGGCAAAGGTGTAGGCGCCGTAACCGAGCTTATAGGTGCCGTCGGCTTCGGCGGTCAATGCGGTACTGCCGCTTTGCAGCGTGATGGCAAAGCCGTCGATCACCGCGCCGTTTTCGTCCACGGGGACGAGCTTGACGTTATAACGGACCTTCTCGGAAACTTCGACGGGAATGTCCGTCGGACGGCTTGCAACAAAGCTGATATTGACCGCAGAGAAATTTGTTCCGACGCCGGTATCGGTCATGTTATAAAGCGTGTCAAACGGACTGGAGGCAGAGAACATACTGCCGGAGATATAGCCGTTGTTAACCATGACGGTCGTCGTCTTCTCGCCCTCGGGGAAGGTCAGGTCGGCAGGAATCGTCACGGTAACGGAGACTCTGTCCATCTGCTGGTACTGGCTCAGCTGTCCCTTGAATTCATTCTCGCCGACGGTGTAGTTCAGATACAGCTGCAGAGGATTAAAGATACCGGAAACCTTATCCACGCCGCGGTACAGACCCGTAAAGGTCAGGGTGACCTTGTCGCCGGGCATGATCGGCTCGCCGTCGTTCGAAGCGTTCTTTACGTTGACGCTCATCTGCGCCACGCGCACCAAGCGGTAGGAGACACCGTCGGTACCGACCATCTTGATGATAACGGTGCCGCCGAGCGTGTTCGCCGTGCGGAAGGGCAGGAGCGAGGCATGGAACGTGCCGTTTTCATCCGCCGTGGCATCCGTCCAGTCGGAGAGCGTGCTGTGCAGGGAAGCGTCCGTGGTGACGACGGCGTAGCTGACCGCCGCGCTCTCGGTAACGGTGAAGTCCAGCGTGGGCGCTTCCTCGGTATCGAGATAGTACCAAGTGTCGTAGTTATAATCCCACTCTGCACCACGGCTGCTGGCGGTGCCGCCGTTGAAGACGATCTGCGCGTCTGCGGTGCCGGCGGCTTCATTCGTGATTACAAACACACCCGTGCGCGCGGGATTCGTCGCGGGGAAAAGACCGCCGTGGGTTGCCGCCGTGCCCTTGTTGGAGTACATATCAACGGCATCATAGGTCACTGCCGCAATATCCGTGCCGGTGGGGGTAACGTCGATCCAGTTGCCCTCGGCATTGCCGCCGCTGACCTGCTTAACGTCCGCATCGCTGCCTTGCAGCATCTGAACGTTGAACTTCGGCTCGACCATGATGTTGGCGGTGTCGGAGTCGATCAGCTCCCACATACGGAAGGCGCGGACGCGGTAGGTATCGCTCACGCTCTTAAATCCGCTGTGGCTCAGGAAGACCTGAAGATCCGCCTCGTCACGAGAGGAAACCGTCGTGCCGAGCTTGGAGAGATCATGGGTCTTTCTGTCGGTCGCATCGCCCTCGGTGAAGGTGTAGGTCTTTTCCGCATCGGCGCTGAGGCTCTCCAGCCAACCCGCCTTGGTAACGTAGGTATTACTCTTGTCGGTCAGACGCCATGTGTAGTTGCTGTTGCTCTGGGAAACGCGGTAGCGATAGGTCGTCATGCCGCTTGTCTCGTCGGTGCTTGTCTCAAACGGTGCGACGGGCTGGGTGTTGAAGTTGTTGTACTGGAAGTACAGCCCGAATTCCGCGCTCGCGGGAGCGTTGACCGTCAGCAGTCGGGCGTTTGCGATCGAGATGCTCTTGGTCGTGACGGAATAGGCGGCTTTTGTGTTCTGGTTGATGGCTTGGTTAAACATATACTTTTCCGTATTCCGCGGATAAGCATAGATGTTATACAGCGAGGCGTTGCCCGCTTCATAGGAGAGGAAGGGATACGCCGTGTATTCGCTGCCGGAGCGGACGTAGGTATAGGGCGTACCCGCATGGATCATGCTGCCGGTAACGGGCATGATCATCTCGACGTAGTAATCGTCAACGCCGAAATACTTGTTCGTATCGGGATTTTTGGTCGTGGCATAGCAGCTGACGATGCCGAGATAGATGTCGTTACCGCCGCCGCCGTAGATGTCCTTCTCCATCGGCAGGGGCAGGCTCTGACCGCCGAGGTAGACATCATAGGCTTCCGTTTCGCTGTTCCGACCGTAAGCGCGGGTGGAGTAGCGACCTGTAGACAGCGTGGCGTAGAACATATTATAGTTGTTCACGACCGTGCCGCTTGCAGTCGCCGTTTCGTCGGAGGCGTCAAACGCGCTGTTGGTAAAGGTGATCTTCTCGTAATCGTGCAGCTCGTACTGCGTGCCGTCGATCTCAACGTAATCCGTCTCGCCCTCGACGATCTGATAGGCGGCGGGGTTATAGACGTACTTCGTCTTCCCCTCGGCATCGGTAAACCAGCCGACGTAATCAAACTGGTTTTCGTCAATGCCCGCCGTCCTGTACAGCTCAAGCTTCGGATAGACGTTGCCGTTTGTTTCGTAGTTCTGATCGCGTCCGACGTAGAAGCTGATGTTTTCGCGCACGCTTTCCTCAAACACCAGCGTCAGCGTCCATGTGTCGGCAGAGTAGCCGCCGTCGCGGTTGTCTCTGTCCGCCCCGACCCAAGCGCGGAACCGATAGAGATAGGTGCCTGCGACACTTTGGGAAAGGCTCTTGTTTATGCCGCCGAACAGCGCCTGCTCAAAGCCAAGCTCCTTGCTCCACGTTGTACCGCCGTCGGAGGACATCGTGTAAAAATAGTTGTTATAGTCCAGCGTACCGTTGTCAACGGTGAAGATCTTGCCGTCCATCAGGTCGTCAAGCTGGTAGCTCTTGCCGACCTGAACCGTCACCGTCAGGTCCGTCACGCCTTCTGCCAGATGAGGCGCGGAGGGATCCTTTTCCCCACAGCTGCGGCAGACGCCGTTATAGTAGTCATGTCCCGCGGAAACGGTTTCCGTCTTGGTCTCGCCGCAGACGGTGCAGGTGTAAAGAAGCTCGCCCGCCTCGGTGCAGGTCTTTTCCTTCACGGAAACGCCGTCGTTCCACCGATGCTCGCCCTCGGCACACTTGACGACGACCTTCGCCGTCGCGGGTGCATAGCAGGCGTCGTCCGTCGCCATATTGGGATCAAGACCCATGAGATAGTACACGCCCGGCTCCAGCGCGGCGGTATCCAGCGTGTAGCTGCCGTCGTTGTTCTCGCTCACGAGGTTCTCATACCCCGACACCGACGACCAGTCCGGTGTGTAAAGGGTCACTGCAAGGTCGGTGATCGGCTCAAATTTTTCGCTGCCGCCGTCGGCAACGGCTTTCGTGTCATACTTTTGCGTCTTGAAGGCAATCGTCGCGCCCTGTGCAGCAGCATACTCGTCCTTGTCGAAGCAGGCAAAGGCACCGGTGTTCCAGAAGCTCCAGTTGGAGAACATCGCAAGGTCGATCGTGTCGCCGTCGGAGAGCAGGATGTAATCCGCCGTCGCGCCCCAGCCGGGTCCCATCAAGGGATAGACATGGTTGCGGTAGTACATGAGGTTTTCGTCATGCCCCCAGAAGTTCTGCATATACATGGAGGTAGAGCTGCCGGTGATGTACAGAGCGTTCAGCTTATCCTCATAGCTATTGCCGAAGAGGTCATAAACGCCGCTGCCGTCGCCGGTGTAGCTCAGCAGATCGGACGTGCCCTTGCCGCACTCCTCCTCGGCGCAGCCGAGATAGTAGCGCTCCAGCATATAGATGTAGAGGTGCAGCAGCGTCGGGCGCTCGACCAGAACATTGTCGGTATAGCCGCCGCTGCCGTTTTCGGTGTGGTAGCGGTTAAAGTCACTCAAGCCGTAAGGCTCCAGCGAAAAATACGGGATATTCACCTCAAGATGCGCCAGCGGTGTGGTGCCGTCCTTGCTGAGGATGGGAACACCGTTGTTGGAGATCGTTACATAAACGCGCACCGACTCCTGATTCGTCTCGTCGTAGTCGTACTGGTTCTCGTCGCCCGCTTCCGCCTCGTTGACGGTCAGCGCAACGGTCGCGCTCGCCTCTCCGCCGTCGGTGCAGGTCGCAGTCACAGTGATGCTGTAGCTGCCGGCGTCCGGCGTCGTAAAATACAGGGCGCCGTCCTTAATGTAGGCATGTCCGCCGGCATCCTCCGTCAGGGAGTAGGTCAGCGTGTGACCGTTCGGGTCGGAAAAGACCCCGTTGAGCGGAAGCTCATAGAGTGCTCCCGTCGTGATCGGTTCCGGCGTCGGCGCAGTCACGGTGATGTCACAGCCCGCGGCAAAAACCGACGGGATCATCGACAGCACCATCGCCAGCACCAGAATCAGGCTCAAAATGCGTTGTTTCATAGCGTTGTCCCTTTCATTTTTTGTTTACGGAATCTCTGAATAAATCGTCCGCGATGGGCGGCAGATCTTTTTCGTCAATCCTTCGGTTTGAAAAATTTGAGGTACACAAAGTACATCTGCATTTTTCAAACCTTGACTTGACAAAAAATCTCTCGCCGACCATTCTTGCCGCTTTCTTCAGAGCTTCCTTTTTTACTTCACGCCCGAGGGCGGAAAATTACGGACCTTCCCCCGGCAGCTCGGCGGCACCCGAACTGCCGGGGGACAACCCAGGAAGAAAAAACGGTTGAGAGGACAGGTATACTATCCCCCCAACCGATTCGGGCAAAAAGTAAATCGCAGTAGGTCTTCTGAGTTGCGCCTGTGCGGGAGAAGACAGCTCTCCCGTGCGGCTGCCGTCCTGCCTTCTCGGGAACGCGCCCAATGACCGGCTTTCGCCGACGGACAGCAACCTCAGCGCTCACAGCGACGGTCATCCAAGAGACGTTTTACCGTCCCCCCGAGGTGCTAATCCCCGTTCCCTTGTTTACCGACGCGCCTGACGGATTGCTCCGCCGTTGCAGCCACGCGGTCTCTGCGAGCATATGCAATATTCCGTTTTCATTTTGATTATAACGGGAGCGGTTCGGCTTGTCAATACCATTCCGTATGTTTTTACCGAAAAATCGTTCGTCTGCCCTCGCGCTCTATTGACATCGCGCGGCGCGATTGGTATACTGTATCTGTGAAAATGGAATAGCTGTGCAGAGTGCCGCCGTGTCCGTTCGGGACGCTGCGGAGAATAGTAAAGCGGGTGCAAAGCCCGAACGGTACCGCCGCTGTGATTGCGGAGACCGTGCGCAGAGGACGAAAGTCCGCCATTGGGCGACCGAGAAGGCAGCGCACGCGTCGGCGAAGCAAAAGTCAGAAGACCTGCTCTGCGCTGCTCCCCGTCTGCGGATGACAGGCGAGGGGCGAATTTTGTTGACCGAAATCGGGGGCTGCAACACGCGTTGCCGCCCCGTTTTTTATGGAATTCTCGGAGAGGAGGAAGCGGAATGAAACGGTATCTTTCGCACGGTGTCTGTGCGCTGCTGGCGGTACTGCTGCTGGTGGGCGCGACAACGGTCCTTCTGTCCGCCGAGCGGCAGCTTCCGTCTGCGACCGAGCAAACGCTCACGCCCCTCACCCCCGACCGGATGCTGACCGACCGCGAGCCGCCCTCCGTGCCGCCCGAAACCGAGCCGACCGAGCCGCCCTCCGAGCCGGAAACGCAGCAGCAGACGCTGCCCGCGACCGAGGAGAACACGGAGCGCGCAACCGAGGAGGACAGCGATCCTGCCTCCGAACCTGCCTCCGAGCCGATGACCGAGCCGTCGCCGCTCCCCACCGAGCGGGACGACCCCGCGCCGTCGCCCGAGCCGGAGCAGCCGCACATCGTGACCGATCTGGTCAGTCGCGTCTGGACGCCCGACACGCTGAAGGACGGCGTGCTGCCGTTTTACGCCTACGCATCGGGCGAGGGGGCGCTGTCTCTGCGCGTGTATTGGAAGCCCACGACCTCCTCCGCCAACAACGGCACGCTGCTCACCCCGACGGACGGAAAGAATTTCTCCGTCACCATGAAGCTGAACACGAACTATCAGTTTACGCTCTATCTATACCGCGACGGCAAGCCCTACGGACAGGCGGTAACCTTCCATATCTCCTACCGTGCCGCCCTTGCCGACGGGAACCGCCCCGAGGTGGGCGACGCGCCGCCCGTGATCCATACCAACCGCGACGGCATCACAACGCCGATCAAAGCCTCGACCTTTACGCTGGTCGTTACCGCACGGAAGGGCACGGACGGAAAACCGCTGTACGCCGACCATATCAACGTCCGTCTCGACGGTGTTCTTCTGACCGACCCGACGGGCAACGGCCTTTCCGGCTACGAATATGTCCTCCCGCTTGAGCCGCCGCAGCGGGGCGACGAACGGACCTACTCCGTCACGATCCTCGCGTGGGATGACGACGGCAACTCGACCCTCCGCACGCTGGAGCTGGTCTATCAGACGGTTTCCGAGGGAGACCGCCTGGGTACCGCCACCGTCCGCATTGATGCGACCACCGTCGGGCTGGGCATTGTTGACAGCATGCCCTGCGAGCTGCGGCAGGGTGACACGGCGGCGCAGACCCTCCTGCAAATGCTTGAGGCCTGCGGCTACTATCAGGTGGACTACGACGGCACGCCGAAGAAAAACGGCGGCTTCTACCTGATGCGGCTGCACCGCGGCGACCTGCTGTACGGTGCAAAGATCGACGAGCGGCTCTGGACGCTCATCCTCCGCGACGGCATTTCCCTGACCTCAACACCCGGCGGCGACAGCCTCGGGGAGCACGATTACACCCGGGGCGCGGGCTGGATGTACGACGTCAACGGCTACTACCCCGGCAAGGGGCTTTCGGAATGGTCGCTGGACGACGGCGACGTGCTGACGCTGCGGTTCACCCTCGCGTGGGGCAAGGACATCGACGGCTACGGCGCGACGGGCGGGATGTACGGCTCGCTTTCGAGCTACTGCGGCATTTGGCGCGACGGCGCATTCTACCCGCTGGAGCACAGCTACCGCGAGACGGCGCGGGTTGAGCCGACGCAGACCGCAGACGGCTATGTCGAACGGACCTGCGAAAAATGCGGCGATGTCGTCCGCGAAACGCTGTCCGCTCTCCCGACCGAGCCGACGGAACCGCCCACGGAGCCACCCACCGAGCCGCCGACGGAACCTCCCACCGAGCCGCCGACGGAAGCACCGACGGATCCGCCCGCATCGGAGCCCGCAGAGGCGATCATTGATTGTCCGAGTCTGTCATTGCGAAGCCGTATCCGTAAGGCTCCTTCGTCGCCAACGGCTACAGCTTCGCAATGACGCAGAGAGACGGTTATATAAAAAATCAACGGAGATTTTGAACCATGAAACGACTTCTTTCCGGCATTGCACTGCTGCTCTTCCTTGCGCTGCTATGCGCGTGCACCGCGCCGACCGAGCAAACACCGCTTTCCCGTGCGGCGGACGGTATCCATGCCCTGCTGGGCGTGAAAAAGGGGCTGCTTTCGGATACGGACGCCGTTCGTGCGGGCAGCTCGGTCTTTGACTGGACGGCAATGGCACTTCGCCGCGCAAACGCCGACGAGGATTATGCCGCCTATCTTGCCGCGCTTGAGCGCTACGTTACGGACTGCTATGCGCAGAACGGCTCGCTGAGCGACTACAAAGCCACGGAATATCACCGTATCGCCCTGACCGTCCTGACGCTTGGGGGTGATCCGACCGCCTTCGGCACAAAGCCTGACGGAGCTGCCGTTGATCTGATCGCCGACGGGACCTATGATTTTTCCGGCGACCTGTACGCGCAGGGCTTGAACAGTCCGATCTACGCGCTGCTGGTCCTTGACGCGGGCGGGTATACCGTCCCGAGCGGCGCCCACTACTCCCGCGAGACGATCCTTGCCGAGATTTTAGGGCGGCAGGAGGCGAACGGCGGCTTCGGACTTGTATCGGGCACGCCCGACGTTGACATCACCGCCATGACGCTGCAAGCCCTCGCGCCGTATTCCGACGAGGCAGCGGAGGCAATCGACGCGGCACTGACATGGCTTGCCGCGCAGATGTCGGAGGAATGTACCTTTACGGCCTACGGCGCGGTCAGCTCCGAGAGTATCAGTCAGGTGCTGACGGCGCTGGCGGCGCTGGGCATCGACCCGCAGAGCGACGGGCGCTTCACACGGGGCGAAGCAACGCTTTTGACTGCGCTGGAGCGCTTTCGGCAGGACGACGGCAGCTTTGCCCATGCGCTTGACGACGGGGAGGGCAATCTGCTCGCCACCGCGCAGGCAATGCTTGCCCTTGCCGCCCTTTCTCCCGCATAAAAATAAGCAAAAATCTGCGTCTGTCATTGCGAAGTCGTCGCTGACGGCAACGACTTCGCAACGACAGGGATGACGCACGCTGAATCGGAGGAAACAGCTTATGATGTACGAATTAACCGATCGGATCCGCCGCGAGGTGACGAAGGTCATCGTCGGCAAGGACGCGGTTGCTGACCGCGTTTTGACGGCGATTTTGGCAAAGGGTCATGTCCTGCTGGACGACGTGCCCGGCGTGGGCAAGACGACAATGGCACTCGCCTTTGCGCGGACGCTTGGGCTGGAAACGCGCCGCGTCCAATTCACGCCCGACACCCTGCCGTCGGACCTTCTCGGCTTTTCGGTCTACGACAAGCAGAGCGGACGGTTGGAATACAAAGCCGGCGCGGTGATGACCAATCTTCTGCTGGCGGACGAGATCAACCGCACCTCCAGCCGCACACAGGCGGCGCTTTTGGAGGCGATGGAGGAGCGGCGCGTGACCGTTGACGGCGTGACGCATCCGCTGCCCGTGCCGTTTGCGGTGCTGGCGACGCAGAACCCCGTCGGCTCGGCGGGAACGCAGCGCCTGCCCGCCTCGCAGCTTGACCGCTTCCTTGTTCGGCTGCACATGGGCTATCCCGATCGGGCGGCGGAGCTTGCCCTCCTGAAGGAACGCCACCACACCGACCCGCTCGACGCGGTGCAGCCCGTGACAGACGTTGCGACGCTGCGGCGGCTGATCGACGAGGTTTCCGAGGTTCATATTGCGGACGCTGTGTACGATTACGTTGCGCAATTGGCGGAAGGGACCCGTTCCCATCCGTATATCGAGCTGGGTGTCAGTCCACGCGGCGCGTTGGCTGTCTGCCGCTGCGCCAAGGCATCTGCCTACCTTGCCCGCCGCGATTATGTCGTGCCGGAGGACGTCGCCGCGGTGCTGCCCGACGTTTGCGCGCACCGACTGGTGATGAACGCGAAGGCGCGGCTGCACGAATACACCCCCGAATCCGCACTCTCCGAGCTTTTGCGCGAGATCGCGCCGCCGACGGTACGGGAGTTTGCGCCGTGATGCGCAAGCGGCTGCTCTGTGCGGCGCTGCTTTGGCTGTTCCCGGCGCTCGGGCTGCTGCTGACCGTGCTTTGGACGGGCAGCGCGGCGGCAGCGGCGGGCTTGGCGGCGACGCTCCTGCTCCTGCTCGGCGCGGGCGTGCTCGGGGCGTTACAGGCGCGGCATCTGTCGCTGCGGCTGACGCTGCCGCCGGCCGCCGCGAAAAATACGGAAATTCGGGGGCTGCTGACCCTTTCGGCGGGCACGCGTCTGCCGTTCGGACGGGTCGGCTGCACACTGGAGCTGACCAACGCGCTGACGGGAGAGCGCGACACGCTGTTTCTCGCCGCCGCCGCGGGACAGACGGCATTTTCCTTCCGCGTCGCCCACTGCGGGCAGGTACGCGTGCGGGTGCGCTCGGCGCTCTTGGGCGGTCTGACGGGGCTTTGCTGCAAGCGCGTGCCGACCGATGCCGCCGCGCAGCTCACCGTCGTGCCCGACACCTTCCCGACGGAGGTCTATCTGCGCATCGACCCGACACGGAGCGACGACAGCGACGACGCGCCCGACCGTCGGGGCAGCGACCTGACCGAGCCGTACTCCCTGCGCGAATATCAGGGCGGCGACAGTCTCCGACAGGTGCACTGGAAGCTGTCGGAAAAGCTCGACCGTCTGATCGTCCGCGAGGGAAGCGCACCCGTGTCCCGCTCGCTGCTGCTGCTTTGGGATAAGGGCGGCGACCCCGACGCGCTGGACACACAGGCGGAGGTGCTGTTCTCCGTCGGACAGGCGCTGGGGCAGGCGGGCATCGAGGGCTATTCCTTCATCTCCTATTCCGAGCATGCCATTTCGATGGGTTCCGATTCGCAGGCCGTGGCCTACATCGAGCTGCGCGTAC
>URWG01000043.1 GCA_900551495.1 uncultured Eubacteriales bacterium | reverse complement strand
CCGCGCTCCCGACAGAGCCGGCCGATCTCCGCGATGGGCAAGATCGAACCGATCTCGTTGTTGGCGTACATCACCGTGACCAGACAGGTATCCTCGCGGATGGCGTCGGCGACCTGCCGGACGCTGATATTGCCGTAGGAGCGGACGTCAAGCAGCTCAACCTCGAAGCCCTCCCTGCGCAGCTTTCCCAGCGTGTGCAGGACGGCGTGGTGCTCGAAGGCGGTGGAAATGATGTGCTTCTTCCCCTTTTTAGCGCCGATCGCCGCCGCCGAGAGGATCGCCTGATTGTCCGCCTCGCTGCCACCGGAGGTGAAGTAGATCTCCCGCGCCGTACAGCCGAGACAGGCGGCAATTTGCTCCCGTGCCGCCGTCAGCGCCTCCTTCGCACGCTGTCCCGCGGAGTGCAGACTGGATGGATTGCCGTAGATTTCATCAAAATACGGCTGCATTGCCGCGATCGCCGCGCGGCTCATTTTCGTCGTCGCGGCATTATCCGTGTAGATCATGATTCGGTTCCCCGCTTTCCTATTATCTTGCGCAGGAAATTATTGTGCGCATTGATTTTCTACCTATTCGTTTAGTAGGTAATTAAAGAATAGCACATTTTACCTATCTTGTCAATAGGTTTTTCTATTCAGAATATCGTCATTTTTCGAAAAATAATTATTGACAAACGATAATTTCCGTGGTAAACTGTCCTCACAACACCGTGTGGGAGGTTTTGGATTTCGATGAAAAAGGGTTCGGTGTATTGCTCGATCGGCTTTGTTTTCCTGTTCGGCGCGGCGCTGATCGCGCTGCTGTTCTTCGCGCCGCGGATCATGGCGCTCTACGCAAGCTGGCGGCTGCTCTCCGCAGCGGTATGCAGCGTCGTGCTCGCCGCGTTCTACGCCTCTGCGGTTCCGGCAGCCGTGTCGCTGGTCTGCCTGTTCCTGCTGCTGCGGAATATTTTGGACGAACGCCCCTTTTTGCGGCGCAACTGCCTGCTGATCGGCATTGTGTCGTGGTGCTGCGTCGCGGTCGCCGTTTTCACGCTGATCGCGGGAATCCGCTATATGCCGCTGCTGCTGGTGACGGCGGCAATGCTATTCATCTTCCTGATCCTGCGCATCGTGCGGCGCTGCTTTGACGCTGCCATCGCGCTCAAGGAAGAAAACAACCTGACGATCTGAGGTGGGCGGTATGGCGATTATTGTAAATCTCGACGTCATGATGGCAAAACGCAAGATCTCCTCCGGCGAGCTTGCGGATAAGATCGGCATTACACCGGCAAACCTGTCCATTCTGAAAACCGGAAAAGCGCGGGCGATCCGCTTTTCAACGCTGGAAAGTATTTGCAGAGAGCTGCACTGTCAGCCCGCCGACATCTTGGAGTATCAAGAGGAGGAACCGTAAAATGAACGAAAATAACGAATTCACGCCGTCCGAGCCGATCGGACCACGTCCTGCGGAGCAGCCCGCGCAGCAGTATTATCCTGCCGCCCCGCGTCCGACCTACTTCCCCACGGGGAAGCGTGAGCGGGTGTACGCCCTTTTCCTGCTGCTGGCGGCGCTCATGACGGCAGACGCGTACCTTTGGGGCGGCTTCGGCATTGCCGCCACCGTTTCCACCGTTTTCCTCGCTTCGGTCTCCGCCTGCTATCTGCTGCGCGGCGGCAAGCGTTGGAGCGTCTACGGCATTTTCTGCTTTACCGCCTTCCTTGCCTGCGCCGTCCAGTTCACCTTCTCCGACGACACCGAGTTCAACCTGCTGGCGTTGGCTGACATGGTGCTTTTGGCGGCGGTCGCCATGCTGGAGCGGGCGGACCTGCGGCAATATCACGACGGCAGCTTCCGCTCAATCGCGGACCTTTGCTACATGATCTTCGCGCTTACCTTCGGCAAGCTGGGGCAGGCATTTTACACGCTCTTTCACAGCGAAAAAAGCGGCGAAAAGCGCAAGCTCGGCAGCGTTCTGCTCGGTATTCTGACCGCGCTGCCGGTGCTGGCGGTGGTCATTCCCCTGCTGGCATCCTCCGATGCGGCGTTCTCGGCAATGCTGGAGCATTGGCTGTCGTTTGACTACATCGGCGAAGCATTCATTGTCCTGATCTTCGGACTGGCGCTGTTTCTGCTGTTGTTCGGGCGGCTGGTTTCTCTGCCGCACGTCCGCAGAAGTGACCCTCCGTGCAGCAGCGGCAGCGGCTTGGAGCCGACGGTCGTTATCGCCTTCCTCGGCGCGATCGCGGCGGTCTATGTGCTGTATCTCTTCTCGCAGCTTGCGTATTTCTTCAACGCCTTTTCCGGACTTCTGCCCGAGAAATTCACGGTCGCGGAATATGCCCGCCGCGGCTTCTTTGAAATGACGCTCATCAGCGCCTTCAATCTCGGCATCCTGCTGCTGTCGTACCTGATCTGCCGCAAGAAGGACGGCAGGACTCCGATGTCGGTCCGTGTCCTGAGTCTGTTTCTCTGTCTTTTCTCGCTGGTCCTGTCCGTGACCGTGCTGTCCAAGCTTCGGCTGTATATCGGCTCCTTCGGTATGACCCGCCTGCGCATCGTCACCTCCGTTTTCACCGTATTTCTGATCGCGGTATTTCTGAGCGTTGCCGTTCGGCTGTTTGTGAAGAAAATGCCGTATATGAAGGTCGCGTTGGTCGTCGGGACGGCGCTGCTGCTCGTCTGCGGCTTTGTCGGGACGGATCGGACGATCGCCCGCTATAATATCGACGCCTACCTCTCCGGCGAGCTGGAGACGATCGATATGCAGGCGCTGCGGCGGCTGCCCTCCGACGCGATCGTCGGCGACGTACTGCGGCTTCTTGACGTGCCGGATGCCGAGGTCGTGCAGGAGGCGAAGGAGCTTCTCTCCGCACACGCAGACGGTCTGTTTGACTATTATTACGAAAGGGGCGGCAAGGTCGAAATCGCCGGTCGTAAGGGCGATTGGCGCTCATGGAACACGGAAAGCTCCGAGGCGGCGCAGCTCTTGCAGGAGCGCTTTGACGACTACTATATCAACTCGTCGTCTGAGGATTGAATGCATAATAAACCATCGGGGTCAGGAGCTTTCTCCCGACCCCGATGTTCTTTTCTCGGACGTATGCAGGTTCCACACGATCATGAAGCAGATGCTTCCCAAAATCAGAACGCACGCAAGAATTTGCCGTATCGTCAGACTTTCCTTCAGCAAAATCGCGCCAATCACGATGCTGGCGATCGGTTCAAAGACGCTGAACACGGCGCTCAAGCCTGCACCGGCATATTTCACGCCGTTTTGCAAACAGATCGTCGCGCAAATGTTGTTGAGAAATGCGATCAGCGCGATAATCCAAAGATTCGGCAGAAGGCGGTCAAGCTGCAGCGAGTGCGTCAAAAGCCCATACACCAAGCCCGTCAGCGCCATGGCGAGGCAGACGTAGAAGGTCAGCGACTGCCGATCCTCCTCCAGCACGCCGGAGTGCTCCATGTAGACGAGCTGAAAGGTCCATGAGAGCACGGACAGCACCGCAAACAGCACGCCCAGCCCCTGATTGCTGTGAATGTTCTCAAAGAACAGAAACATACTCAACGTAGAAACCGTGAGCGTCAGGACCGTGACCTTTGAAAGCCGCTGCCGAAACAGCAGGGCGCTGACCACGCTGACGACCGCAGGGTACAGGAAATGGATCGTTGTCGTCGTTCCGACAGGCAGATAGAAATATGCAAGGTTTAGAAAAATCTGCGTCGCCGCCGTGCCGCAGATACCGTAAAGGGCAGCCTTCGGAAGATTTTTCATGCGGATTTTGGGCAATCGCCGCTTCACGCCGCCCGCAAGCAGCAGAAGAAGCATACCGCAAATCCCGCGTCCGAAGATCAGGGTGCTGACCGAAAGAGTCTCCTTCGTCGCGATTTTGGTCAAAACGGCGCAGAAGCCGTACAGCACGGCGGAGGCGACGGCAAACGCGATACCCTTTCCGACGCTTTTATTCATAGACAAAGTGTACCACGACGCACATTCAGATACCGAGATACGCTTTTTTCAGCGAATCGTCCGCAAGCAGCGTTTCGCCCGCGTCGGACATGACAATGCTGCCGTTCTCCAAAACATAGCCTCTTGTGGATTCACGCAGCGCCTTTTCCACGTTCTGCTCCACGAGCAGGACTGTCGTGCCGTTCGCGCGAATCTCGTCGAGCTTATCAAAGATAAGCTGCACGTTAATGGGCGACAGACCGAGGCTCGGCTCGTCCAAAATCAGCAACTTCGGGATGGACATAATCGCTCTGGCAATCGCCAGCATTTGCTGCTCGCCGCCGGAGAGGGTGTTGGCATCCTGCGATTTGCGCTCGTACAGGCGGGGAAACAGGTCAAAGACATACTTCATGTTTTCCTCGCTCTTGCTGCGTGCGCGCTTGCAAAAGGCGCCCATTCGGATGTTCTCCGTCACGCTCATCGTGGGAAACAGGTGCCGTCCCTCGGGACACTGGATAATGCCAAGCTCCACACGCTCGTGGCTGGGAATCTGCGTAATATCCCTGCCCTCGAAGAAAATACTTCCGCCGCTCAGGGGCAGCAAGCCGGAGATCGCCTTGCAGGTGGTCGTCTTTCCCGCCCCGTTGGAGCCGACAATACTGACAAGCTCGCCGTCGTCGATATACAGGCTGCAATGCTTGAGCGCCGCAACCGCGCCGTAGGAAACATGAATATCCTTCAGTTCAAGTAAATGCATGGTTGATTCTTCCTCTCTGCTCGGGTATGCCGGCTGTACCGAACGGAAGCGGTACAGCCGGCGCGGTGCGTTCGGGGTTACTTGTTGATGACGGACAGCTCGCTGCCGGGAAGCACGATGGACGTTCCCTCGGCGACGGCGCTCTCGGGCCAAATGATCGCAACGTGGGTATCCTGGAACTGTCCCAGCGGGCTGAGCGCGTAGACGTTCGCACCGGTCTCGTCGAACTCAATGCCGTAGGGATAGATGTTCCACCATCTGTCCTCTTCGATCTGAATGCTTGCCAGCGCATCACGCAGTGCGGTGCGGTCGTTCTTACCCGCGGCGTTCAAGCCCTCGGTAAGGAGGAACAGGACCGACCAGCCCGCAGCGGATTCGCCCGTGAAGGTCTCGTTGTTGTTCTTCGCGGCGTAGTCCTCCGCGATCCACATCTTGTCGGGCTTGGCTGCAAGGACGTCCATGCCCCAGCCCATCGCGGTCATAAAGCCGTCGGCGTTGTTGCCGACATTGGGGATGAAGTCGGAGTTCTGCTCGCCGCCGGAGGCGCACATCATCAGGTTCGGCGCATATTCCTTGCCGACCATGGTGTTGGTCAGCAGGACCATCGCGTCAAAGTTTGCAAAACACATCACAACGTCGGGATCGCTTCTTTGCAGCTTGTTTACGATGGGCGTGACGTCGGAAACGTCCATTGCGAAGGTCTCGTCAATAACGATCTCGATGCCCATTTCGTCAAATGCCTCGGTCCAAAGCGCCTGCAGGGTCTGACCGTTGTCGTCGTTCTCATAGAGCAGCGCAGCGGTCTTGATCTCGAAGCCCTCATCGCGGATCTGACGGAGGTAGCGGAGCTGAGATTCGCAGGAGGCAGCGCTGGTCTCGTGGACCAGGAAGCTCCAGTCGTGCGGTCCGTCAACCAGCGACGGCGAGCTGCAGCAGCATTCCAGAAGCGGGCAGCCGTACTTCTCACAGACGGTATAGACCGCCATGGTGATCGCGGACTGATAGCAGCCGATGATCGCGGAAACGCCCTCGTTAACGATCAGTCGCTCTGCCTCCGTAACGGCAGCCTGCTCGTCGGACTGGGTATCGGAGTAGATCGGAACGATCTTCGCGCCGCCGAGGGCTTCAATGCCGCCGTTGGCGTTGACGTAGTCCAGCGCGAGGTCGAAGCCCTTACGGGCATCCTCCGCGACGGACGCCGCCGCTCCCGTGATCGGGAAGAGGACGCCGACCTTGACTTCATCGACGGTGGTATCGCCCGAGGGGTCAGCGGATGTGGCGGGCTGGTCGGTGGTCTCATCATTGTTCGATGCCGGAGTACATGCTGCCATGGAAAGGACAAGTGCCAGAGTCAGTAGGAACGCCAATGCCTTTTTCAGTTTCATTTTCATTCTCCTTTAATTTTTTCTGCCTGAGCAGTGAATGACGGTATATTCTTCCTTATGTGCGGGTGTATTCCGAGCCGAGATAGGCGGCGATCACGTTCGGGTCGTTTGCGATCTCCGCCGGAGTTCCCTCCGCGATCTTCTGTCCGAAGTTCAAAACGGAGATCCGATCCGAGATGTTCATAATTGCCTGCATGATGTGTTCGATAATGACGATGGTAACTCCCGCCTCCTTAATTTCCAAAATCATGTCCATCACCTCGCTGACCTCCGAGGGGTTCAAGCCTGCCATGACCTCATCGAGCAGGAGGACCTTCGGGGAGCTGGCAAGGGCGCGCGCAACCTCAAGGCGCTTCTGCTCGCACAGGTTCAGCGAGCCGCCCTGAACGTCCGCCTTATGGTCCAAATGTGTCAGCTTCAGCGCCTGCATTGCCTTTTCCTTGGCGTGCGCGGCGTTATTGGTGTGGACAAAGCTGCCGACCATCGCGTTATCCAGCGTGGTCATACCCTTGAAGGGCTTCACGATCTGATAGGTACGGACAAGACCGCGCTTGCACAGCACATAGGGCTTGTTTCCCGTGATCTCCTCGCCCTCCAAATAAATCTTGCCGGAGGTCGGCGCCTCAAAGCCGGAGATCACACTGAAAAACGTCGTTTTTCCGGCGCCGTTGGGTCCGATCAAGCCGTGAATCGTGTTTTTCTCCACGCTGAGGCTGAAGTCGTTCACCGCCTTCAAGCCGCCGAAGTGCTTGGACAAGTGCTCTGTTTTCAAAATTTCCACGATCAGCCGCCTCCTTTCAAGAACGCGCCGTATTCTTCGTCAGCCCCCGCTTCACCTTGCGGACCAGCTTTACCAGCAGCGGATAGACGCCGTTCGGGAAGAAGCGGATACATACGACCAGCAGCGTTCCGTAAATTGCAAGGTGCAGACCGGGGACCTGTCCGCCGACCAGCGCCGTCGTAAGCTGGGACAGCGGGCGGATAATAATCGAGCCGATGGTCGGTCCGAGGATCATACCCTTGCCGCCGATGAGGGCAATAATGACCATTTCGTCGGACAGCGCCTCGCCGAAGAGCTTCACGGGGCTGCACGCCATAACGAACTGCGCATAAAGCGTACCGCCGATAGCGGAGGTGAAGGTGCTGATTGCCATTGCCTTCAGCTTCAGCTTGCGGGAGTTGACGCCGAGCGCCTCCGCCGCGAGCTGATCGTTGGCGACCGCAGAAAGCTGATAGCCGATCTTCGAGCGCTTGATCCAATAGCACAGCAGGAGCATCAGAACAAGGAAGCCGAGAAATACATAGTAATAATAGATTCGGTCCGTAAACTGCATCATCCAAAAGTTGTTGCCCTGCACCGTCTTTAATTGCAGTCCCGTCGCGCCGCCGATCTTGATACCGCCGATGCTCTTTGTGCTCTGGAACACCAACATCATAATGGTACACAGCGCGAGCGACGCCAGCGTGTAGAAGGTTCCGCTCAGCTTGAAGGTCGGAATACCGACAAGCAAGCCGATCAGCGTTGCCAAAACGCCGCCCGCCAGCATTCCGATCCACGGGGAGATGCCCCAGTTATTCGCAAGCACCGTCGTGGTATAGGCGCCGATGCCGATGTACAGCGCGTGCCCAAGGGAAAACTGACCCGCAAAGCCGCCGAGAATATTCCACGCGGAGGCAAGGTAGGCATAGAGGACGACCTCAATAAAAATGCTGAGGTAGTAGTTATTGACCATCGTCGGGACGAACAGCGCCGCAAGCACAAGAAGAAGCAAAAGACCGTATTTCAGCAGCTTTGAAGTTTTTTTGGTATGTATCATTTCTCTTCCTCCGTCTCAACGTGCCTTTTTGCCGAACAGACCGCTCGGCTTGAAGAACAGCACCGCGACGAATACCGCAAAGCAGAGCATTTGTCCGATGTAGGAATTAAACAGCATCGCGCCGTAGGACTCCACCAAACCGAGGATCACGCCTGCCAGCAGACAGCCGGGTATGCTCTCGATGCCGCCCAAAACGAGGATGATAAACGCCTTGTTGCCGACCGTTACGCCGCTCGCGGGAGCGATCGAATAGAAGGTGGAATACACGCAGCCGGCGATCGCGCAGATTCCGCAGCCGATGCCGAACGCCACATCGTAATACCGCAGCACATTGATGCCCATGAGCCGCGCGGCATCACGGTCCTGCGCCGTGGCACGCAAGGCTCTGCCGGCATAGGTCTTTGTCATGAAGAGCCACAGTCCCAGCGTCGTGGCGATCGCAAGCAGCGCGCCGATGACCTTGACTAAGCTGACCGAAGCGCCGAAGCCCACGTCAATGTAGGTCTGAGAAATGCTCATCTTGATCGTATGCGGGGTGGACTTGAAGATCATCAGCGTAATGTTTTCCAGCGCAATTCCGAGACCGGCGGTACACAGGAGCAAGCCGTACGGGTTTTTATCGGTTTCTCTCAGATACAGCGGGCGGATGACGGTATGCTGGAACAAATAGCCGAAGCCGAACATGATCGGCGCGGCAATCAGGATCGCTAAATAGGGGTTGATGCCGAGGAGCGTTACCGCCCAGTAGATGATATACATACTGATCATCAGGAGGGAGCCGTTCGCCCAGTTGACGATCTTCATAATGCCGAAGATAATGTTAACTCCGAGCGCCGTCAGACCGTAGATACAGCCAATGACGATGCCCTGAACTAAGGTTTCATAGTACATACGAACAACTCCCCCAGCGTTTCGGTTTTCTGCTCTGTTGCCGTGCCGCTTGTGTCTCCCGGCAAAGCGGTATCGGATTTATCGTTTGTTTCATCTCATTATCAACTTTCTGTATGATAGTATATTGTTTCTTCTTTTTATAGTAAAAACAAGATGTACTTCTTGCTTTTAGAAAAAGTTCGACAAATAATTTGATTTTTTCGTTTTTGTTCTGTATAATATTGTTAAATAATGAAAGCTTGAAAGGCAGGAATCCGCCATGTTCGACACAAAGATCAGCATGATCTCTCTACAGCCGTTCTGCTTTGCAGCAGCGGAGAATTTCAAGAGAGTGCGCTATAACAACGGAAGATTCGTTTTATACACCGCCTCCTTCCGCATTCCGCAGGACAGCGAGATTCGGTTGGTCGCAGATTATGCCTCCGCCGTTCTGTTTTCGACGGCAGCGGAGTTCAAGCCACTGCTTCTCACGCCCGTGATCGCTTCGGGGCAGCAGCTGCGGCTTCCGCAGGGCGACTACTACTCCGTCAAGCTCTCGCCCTATGCGTCCTACGCGGTGTATCATCTGTTTGCGCAGGTGCCGCGCTTTTCCGACCGCGTTCTTCCCGCCGCCGAGGTATTCTCGAATATAGAAAGCCTCCACGCCGCGCTCCGAGATGCCGACGGGCACACGGATGTGCTCTCTCTCCTTCCGGCGTATTTCGCCGAACGGTTCCGCTTTGTGCCGCTTGCACCGCACATTGATCGGCTGATCTCGCTGATCATGCTGTCCAACTGCACCGCCACGGAAAGGGAGCTTTCCGAGCAGAGCGGTCTGTCCTCCCGCTACATTTACCAGCTCTTTACGGAAAAGGTCGGGTGCTCGCCCAAGATGTTTTCCCGTATTCTCCGCTTTCAGAATGCGCTGTACTCGCTGCTCTCCGGCGCGGGCGGCAAAAACGGGCTGACGCCCTATGAGCTGAATTACTACGACCAGTCGCATTATCTGAAGGAGTTCCACAAGCTCTGCGGCGTTCTCCCGTCGGAGCTGCTGAAGCTCATGGCGGGGCGCACGGTCAACTAAACGCCGCAGTTTCGCGTAAAAATGCCGTGACCGACTGCTCGATCCCCTCGGCATCCAAGCCGTAGTAGCGGAACAGCTCCTTGTCGCTTCCGGTAACGTGATTCTCGCTCGGAATTCCGAGGCACCGCACGGGAATCGGGCAGCACTCCGCGGTGATTTGGGAAACCAGCGATCCGATACCGCCCGCCTCGGTGTGCTCCTCGACGACGAGGATCCGTCCCGTTTGATTCGCGGCTGCCAGCACTGCTTCCCTGTCCATCGGCTTCACGCTGAACATATCCAGCACTCTCGCGCCGATGCCGCGCTCCTTCAGTCGGTCGGCGGCGCGGACCGCGTGGCTGAGCGTCTCGCCCGCCGCGATGATCGTCAGGTCCGTGCCCTCGCGCACCGTAACCGCTTTCCCGATCTCAAATTCCGTACCGTCTTCATAGATTTTCGGCACAGGATTCCGACCGATCCGCACATAATAGGGACCCGTGCTTTCCACCAGCTCCCGCATCACCCAGCGCATCTGCACGCTGTCGGCAGGCAGCAGCACCCGAATGTTTTCCATCGGCACGATGGCAGCCAAGTCCGTAATGGCATGGTGCGTCGTCCCCGAGGTGCCGTAGCTCAAGCCGCCGCTGATTCCGATGATCTTGACGTTCGCATTTGCATACGCCGCATCGATCTTCACCTGCTCCAGCGCACGCGTGGACATGAACGCCGCTGGTGCGCAGACGATGGACGTAAAGCCGCAAGACGAAAGCGCCGATGCCACGCTGACCTCATTCTGCTCGGCAATGCCCATTTCCACTAACTTGTCCGGATAATGCTGCGCAAAGGCGTTCAGACCCGCCGAGCCGGTCGCGTCGGAGGTGAAGACCATGATCTTACGGTTCTCTTTCGCAAACTCCTCCAGTATATCCGCCGTCACACTGCGCAAAGCCGCCTCTTTCATTGATTCAACGCCTCCCTTGCTTTTTCAAGATCCTCCATTGCGATCCGATACTGCCGATCGTCCGGCGAGCCGTGGTGCCATGCGACATTCCCCTCCATATAGGAAACGCCCTTGCCCTTCAGCGTATCGGCAATAATCAGCTTCGGTTTTCCCGTTCTCCGATGCAGCTCATCCAGCGCGGCGACGATCTGCTCCATGTCGTTTCCGTCGATTTGCAGGACGTCGAAGCCGAAGGAGCGCCATTTATCGGCATACGGCTCCAGCGGCATCACGTCCTCCGTCCCGCCGCTGATCTGCATACGGTTGCGATCAACGATCGCATAGAGATTGTCCAAACCGTTCGCGGAGGCAAACATCGCCGCCTCCCAAACAGAGCCTTCGTCCGTCTCGCCGTCGCCCATCACCACATAGGTATCAAAGCTGCGGCCGTTCTTCTTTGCGCCCAGCGCCACACCGCAGCCGAGCGACAGCCCGTGCCCCAGTGCACCCGTGCTGAAGTCAACGCCGTCAATGGCACTGCTCGGATGCGCCATCAGGCGGGAGCGGAAGCAATTAAACTGCTCCAATTCCGATTTCTCGAAGAAGCCGCAGTCCGACAAGATCCAAAGGTAGCCCTCGCAGGTGTGCCCCTTGGAAAGGATGAAGCGGTCGCGGTCGGGGTCGCGCGGATTTTTCGGGTCAAAGCGAAGGTAGCGGTAATAGATCGCCGTCAGAAGGTCCGCGCTGGACAGCGTTCCGCCGATATGCCCCTTCGACCGATGCGCCAGCGTGATCGCGCCCATGCGCACCTCGATTGCTTTTTTTCTTAATTCCGAAACATTCATCTTTTCCTCACCTTACTGATTTTTTCTGATTTTTTGCTTGAATTCAATTTTTTCAATTTTATGTATATAAAATATTTCTTTTCTCTTGCACATTTGAAAACAAATGGTATAATAAAGAAAAAACGATTGGAGAACTGCAATGGTAAAAGCCATCCGACTTATGAAGATCAAAGAAATCCTTAACGAGCGCGGCGTGGTCGATATTCCGACGCTCAGCGCGTTGACCGGCGTGTCGAAGGTCACGATTCGAAGCGACCTGATTACGCTGGAAAACGAAGGCTTCCTTTACCGCACCTACGGCGGCGCGACCCTGCAGCGGACCTCCGTGCCGAAGACCGAGCCTGCCTCTGCCTACAGCCCCGACAGCGAGCGTCTGCAAAAAATGACGGAGCTTGGCAGCATCGTCGAGCGCCATGTCGCACCGAACTCCTGGGTCCTGCTCGGCTACGGCAACACCTGCCGCGAAATCTCGCACAGTCTGCTCAATTCCAACATCAAGGTCGTTACCGGCAATATCGACGCGGCGGTGATCCTGAGCGAAAGCAGAAACATCGACATCTTCATCCCCGGCGGCTATCTGCACAAGCACTATGATTACCTCATGCTCAACGGCGAGTGGTATCAGAAGGCGCTGGTCGGTCTGAACATCAATCAGGCGTACATCAGCGTGGCAGGCGTCGATTTTGCAGGCTTTTCCGTCGGCGACGTCCTCGAATGTCAGACGCTTGAGCTGATCCGCAAGATCTCGCAGGAGGTCATCGTCGTTGCCGACTCCACGAAATTCGGAAAGACCGCGTTCTTCCGTTTGAGCGGACTGGAATACGCCGACACGATCATCACCAACGACGACATTCCCGAGGAATACCGAGAGCTGATTCAAAGCTCCGGCATCCGACTGCTGACCGCACCGTCACAAAAATAGGCTTTTCCATCGGTCCCCGCCGCGGCGGGTACCGTTTTTTATACTGATTCTTGATTAAAATATTTAATCAAGAATCCCATGTGCTACG
>URWG01000042.1 GCA_900551495.1 uncultured Eubacteriales bacterium | reverse complement strand
TGAAATAAAGGAAAAGGTGCCCGGCGTTTCGCTCACGACGGATATAATATGCGGTTTTCCGACCGAAACCGACGAGGATTTCGAGCAGACGCTTTCGCTTGTAAAGCAGGTCGGGTTCGACATGATTTACACCTTTATATATTCCCGCCGTGTCGGCACCGTTGCCGACAAAATGGAAGGTCAGATCCCGCGGGATATAAGCAATCAACGCTTCAAGGCGCTTTCCGAGCTCGAAAACGGGATCGCGGAGGAGCTTAATGCGCGCTTTATCGGCGAAACGGTGCGCGTGCTTTCCGACGGGCTGAACAAAAACGGCATTCCCTGCGGAAGAAGCACACAAAACAAGATAGTTACATTCGACAAGCCCGTTCCCGCGGGTGAATTTGCGGATGTGATAATAGATACGGCCGGCGGATACGCGCTTGCCGGAAGGATCAAGGAACAATAAACCGAAAGGAACATCAAAGAAAATGACAGAACAGATGAAAAACGCCATAACGGCATTCACCACGGAGCTGGAAAAGAGCGAAGAGCTTGCCGCATACAGGGCGGCAAAGGCAAAATACGATGCCGACAGCGAGCTTAAAGCGCTGATAAACGAATACAACGTCCAGGCGGCCGTGCTTGAACAGGAGGGCAAAAAATCCGAAGCCGAGCGCGACAAAACGCTTATCGACAGCGTTTCCGCAAGGCTGCGTGCAGTTTATGACGAGATCGGTAGGAGCGAAACGCTTGCCGAAATGCGCGCCGCAGAGGAAGTTATAAGCGAGCTTGCGGGCGAGCTCAATTCCGCCATCGGGCTCACCATCGATCCGGATTCCGCAAACTGCACGCACGATTGCAGCACCTGCGGCGGCTGCGACCCGATGCAGGAAACGCTGGCGCTGATGCAGTATATGGTCAACCACAACGCCGCCCATGCAAATGAGCTGGCGGAGCTTGCAAAAAAGCTCGAAGCGCTGGGCAATCACACCGCGGCAGAGCAGGTGCTTGCCGCCGTGAGCGAGTTTGAAAAGGGCAATCTGCGTCTGTCCGCGGTGCTGGCGGCGCTGAAATAAGGGGGCGAGCACAAATGTGTCTTTCTACGGTCTACAAAAATGAGCTGAAAAAGGAAAATGTTGCCATGCAAAATGTCATGAAGATCGAATGCGACGGCGACATGGTGATCCTGACCGACCTAATGGAGCGGCAGATGGCGATTCACGGTACGCTAATGATGGCGAATCTCGTCGAGGGTTGCGCGGTCGTTAAGGAAGCGTAAAAATCTTTGGAATAATCGGCGGTGCGAAGGAGCAAAACACTCCCCGCACCGCCGTTGGTTTTCATTTGCTTGACATATTGCCGGCGTCAGGGATGCCGCCCCCTACATCGCGCGGGGCGCGCCGCCCCCTATGAACGTTGAACGAGCGCCCGATTGCTCGGGCGCTCCTATTTTCATAATGCAATTCAAATTTACTCAGGCGGTCTTTTCCAGATAGCGCATGAGGATTGCCGCGACCTGTGCGCGGGTGGCGTTGCCCTGCGGGTCAAGGTAGAGCTTGCCGCCCTCCTTGCTGCCGCCGATGATATTCTCGGCGACCGTCCACGACAGCGCTTCCTTTGCCCAGCGGCTGACCTTCCCGGCGTCCGCAAACTGCGCGAAATCGCCGCGCTTTTCGGTATTCACCTTCGTGTTGTCGGCGTAACGGAACAAAATTGCCGCCATCTGCTCGCGGGTGATCGCGCCGTCCGGATCAAATTTGCCGTCCCCGACGCCGTTGACCACGCCGCACTCCGCCGCCCAAGCGACCGCCGTGCTGAACCATCTGCCCGACGGGACATCGGTAAAGCGGCTGCTCTCGGTTTTCGGCGCTCCGGCGTTGCGCCAAAGCACCGTGACCAGCATTGCACGGGTCATGCTGCCCTCGGGGTTGAACTTACCGTCGCCGACGCCGTTCATCAGCTCGTGCTCCACGGCGTACTCCACCGCGCTCCGATACCACGCCTTCTCGGGAATGTCAACGAAGCTGACCGTCGGCTTGGCGTCGGGGTCGCGCTGACCGCAGCGTGTGCAGACGCCGTCCTTGTAGCTGTGCCCGAGCGCCTTGACCTCGTTGGTCTTGCGGCTTTCTCCGCAGGCGCAGCTCTCCAGCGTGTAGCCGTCCGCAGTGCAGGTCGGCGCAACGACCTGCGAGGTGAAGCTGTGCTTATGAGGGATGGGGTAGGCGGGATAGCCGTTCCATTCGGGCGTCGTCCAGCCGTCCTTCCCCTCGGTATAGTAGATCGTAATATCCGTGCAGCCGGCAAACGCAGTATTGGCGTTCGTCGGCTCGTCGCCGAGGAAATACACCTCGCGCAGTGCCTTGCAGTCCGCAAAGCTGAGGTACATATACCGGACCGACGCGGGAATGGTAACGGTTTTCAGCGCATTGCAGGAAGCAAAGGCATACTCGCCGATCGTTTCCAGCTTCGACGGCAGGGTAAGGTTCTCCAGCGCGAGGCAGCCGCAGAAGGCTTCGATGTTAATTTCCGTCAGGCTCTCCGGAAAGCTCAGGCGCGTCAGCAGCGAGCAGCCGCGGAACGCCTCGCCGATAATGCTCGTTACGCCGTCGGGAATACTGACGTAATTGAGCGATTTGCAGTCACGGAACGCACGGTAGGGAACAGTCGTCAAGCCCTGCGGCAGCGTCACGCTTTGCAGCGCCGAGCAGTCGCAGAAGGCAGCCCTGCCGATCGACTGCATCCGCTGCGGCAGCTTGACCGTCCGCAGTGCCGTGCAGCCGCTGAACGCGCTGTCGCCGAGGACAAATACGCTCTCGGGCAGCGTGACGGTCGTCAGCTCCGTCTGCCCCGCAAAAGCGTTCGCGGCAATGCGGCGGACGTAGGAGCCGTTGATCTTTTCCGGCAGCTCCAAATGGGTCAGTGTACCGCTGACGCCGCTCACCGTGCCCGTTTCAAGCTCGAAATACAGCTCGCCGCCGTCAATCTTATACGTCATATTTCCGGTCGGGATCGTGTTGCCGTCCCACGGCGCGGTGACGTATTCCGTCATCGCCGTCCAGCCCGTCCGTGCGGGGAGATAGTAGAGCGTCAGATTCTTGATCGGCAGCGTCTTTGTCGCACTGCTAAAGCTGTCCTTATAGTCGTCGTAAAACGCCTTCTGCCCGATGCTCGGCGCGTCGCCGAGGAAGCAAGCCGCCGTCAGATCGGTGCAGTAAAGAAAAGCAGACCGCCCGATGGCTTTCAGGCTTGCGGGGAAGGTGACCTTTTTCAGACGGCTGTTCATAAGGAATGCCGCCTCACCGATGCACTCCACGCCCTCCGGCAGACGGACGGAGAGGAGATTTTCATGCTGACTGAAGGCACTGCCCGCAATGCCGCGGATACCGTCGGGAACGGACACGGTCTCGCGCTTGTTGTTGCGGCTGTACAGCAGCCAGCCGTCCTTGCAGAGCAGCTCGTCCGACCAGCTTTCGTCATTATCCCACGCAGCGGTTTTATAGAACGCGGCGCCGTCAACCTGCTCTAAGCTCGTCGGAAGCGACGGCAGCTCTGTCATCGCCGCACAGCCGGCAAACGCCTCGCTGCCGATAACGCGCAGCCCGTCCGGGAGCGCCACGGTCTCCAGCGAGGTGCAGTATGAAAATGCGTTGTATTCCAGAACCTCAACCCCCGCAAGCGTCAGCGTTTTCAGCTTCGGGCAGTCGGCAAAGGCGCGCCATCCGACGGTTTTCACGCCGAGGAGCGTGACCTCCTCCAGCGCGGTACATTCGGCGAAAGCGCTCTCGTCAATCAGGTCCACGCCCGCCGCGATTTTCAGACTTCGAAGCGTATCGTTACAGTAAAACAAGCCGCTTTTCAGCTTCTTGACCGCCACGCCGCCGATCTCGGACGGGAGGTCGATCGCGGTGATCGTCTTGTCGGCACTCTCGACGGTTTGCGTCGTCGGATCAAAGTATAAGCTGCCGCCCTCGACGGGGTACTCAATCAGCGTCGGCGTCTCCTCCGCAGACACAAGCGCGGTCGGCAGCAGCGCGAGCAGCAGCACCGCCGCAAGCAGCACGGATAGCAAGCGTTTCATCATTGGAACCTCCCGTTATATCTCGTTTCGGAGGCGCCGTCTCGGCGCTTCCCTCTGTGGGATGTTATACCACATTTTTGGGAAGATGTCAACACGCCCCGCCGCAGAGCAGGGGGCTGCGGCATGAAATAAACATGAAATAAAAACGAACGGGCTGTTTCCAGCCCGCCCGATGGTCAAAAGCTTTCGCCGTCTGCGGTGAGCCTCCGCTATGCCGCGCTGCTGTCCTGCTCAGCGGCGGCAAGCATCGTCTCGATAAAAATTCCGTATCCTCGCGTCGGATCGTCGATAAGGACATGCGTCACCGCGCCGATCAGCCGCCCGTCCTGCATGATCGGACTGCCCGACATTCCCTGCACGATGCCGCCGGTCTTTTCCAGCAGCGTCGGGTCGGTCACCTCCAGCAGCAGGTTTCGTCCCCGTGCGTCATGCGGCTGCACGGCGATAATGCGCACGCGGTACTCCCCGACCTCCGTCCCCTCGACATTGGAAAGGATGGTCGCCGCGCCCGTATGCGCCTGCGCGGGGCTTGCAATCGGCACCGCAGCGCCGTCGGCGGCGGGCATGGCGCCGAAAATGCCGCAATTCGTATTTTTCGAAATCTCGCCGCACGCGCCGCCGCGTCGGATTGCCCCCCGCAGCTCCCCCGCCGCGCCCTTTTCGCCGCGTGTGACGGACGACACCTGCGACGCCAGCACCGTCCCCTCGCGCATGGGCAGCAGGTCGCCGGAGCTGCCGTAATTTACGCCGTGTCCGAGCGCGCCGAACGTGCCGTTTTCTGTGTCGTAATAAGTCACCGTCCCGATGCCGGTGATCCCGTCGCGCACCAAAATTCCGAGCCGCCAAACGCCGCCGTCCCGCTTCGCCGCGAGACGAACCGTTTTTTCCTTGCCCTCGCGCTGCACCGTCAGCCGCAGCACCCGTCCCGCCGACCGCTCGACGAGCATCACGATGTCCTGCGTCGATGCCACGGGTGTCCCGTCGATTTTTTGCAGCAGATCGCCGCGCCGCAAGCCCGCTTTTTCCGGCGCGGGATCGGAAAATTCAACGATCGTCACCCCGTCGGTCTTCAGCTCCAAGCCGATCGTATTGCCGCCCGGAATGACCGTCTCCGGCGCTGCCCAAACACCGCCGAGCAACAGCAGCAACGACAGCGCGACCGCCGCCGTTCTATAAATCAGTTTCATAAGTCGCCTCCCCCGCTTTTCGGCAGAAAAAATTTTTGCCGTCGCGCTTACTTTGTGCGAAAAAAGGCGATTTCAGCTTCCCAATTCCTTGTTCTTTTTCCTTTCCAAAAACAAGCATCGGCTGCAAACGCAATTTTTGCGTCCGCAGCCGTGGGGATTTCTTTCGATTTTTCCTGATTTTTCAAATTATTTGAACGGGATTCCGTTCCGCTCGCACAGCTCCCGAACGGACAGGTTTCCCCTGTAAAAGCATTTGCCGTTCAGATACAGGCAGCCGCCGTCCAACGAGGCTTTGCGCCACTCGGCATGCGTCGGGTTGTCCTCCTTCTCATCGTCGGTCACCTTCAGCTTGATCGTGCTGCCGGAAAACCGATAGTGTTCACCGGAGATCACCTCGGGGAAGCTCGGTTCGGGGGACGACCAGTAGGTATCCGCCGCAAAGACGGTCACCGAACCGTCGGGCACCAGCGTACCGGGATCGACCCATACATAATAATCGCACCGCTCGGAAAAGG
Organism: uncultured Eubacteriales bacterium; assembly: GCA_900551495.1. GTDB lineage: Bacteria > Bacillota > Clostridia > Oscillospirales > Oscillospiraceae > JAZOXB01. The sequence goes on along the minus strand of URWG01000042.1, from coordinate 7,212 downwards.
CGCCGTCCTCCGCATAGCTGACGAGATAGACCGCAAGCCCCTCATCACCGTGGGAATTCACCGTCGTCAGCTCCGCCGCCGTCCACTGCCCGACAAGCGCCTTCGTTTTGCGGTCATCGGCGCGGTTTTTGGCGACCAGCGCCACACTCAGCAGCGCGGCAGCGATCGCAAGAACTGCAACCAAGAGGATGGTCTTCTTTTTCATCGTTCCCTCCCGTTCTATCCGAGCCGCTGCAAAAAGCGGTACAGCGGCAGCCAAGCCAGCATGGTTTTCCGCACCTCCCCGACCAGCGCCTCGGAATACAGCAGCTCGTCGGGCGGGCAGTCCTTGATTGCCATCAGGTTTTTCAGTCGGAAAAAGCGCTCCAGCCGCACGTTCGGGCAGGGCTTCGGGCGCGCATAGTGATCGCCGTCGAGCAAAACGCCGCTCTCCCGCTCGGCTTGTTCCACGATTTTCAGAAATTCGTTGCTGCGGTCGCTGATGACGCGGCGGAACTGCTCCATGTCACGCGCCTGTCCACAGAGCAGAAAGCCGTAGCGATAGCCCTCGGGACGTACCTCGAAGCACAGGCTCGGCTGCTCCAGCCACGGACCCGCCTTGCCCAAAAAGCACATCCACAGGCTGTCCTTATAGAATGTGGCAGGGTGCATCCGCATATCCCGATAAATTCTGGAAACGTGCAGACGCATATCGTCCGGCAGGCTCGGCCTCAGCGCTGCGGCAAGCTCCTTCATCGGCGCGAGCACCGTGCGCTGATACTGCTCCTTATGCGCCGCGAACCATTCGCGATTGTTGTTAAAGCGGATCCCCCAAAGGAAATCCATTGTCTCCGGACTGAACATTGTACTTGACCTCTTGTTCTTTGCAAATTCTTGTCGTAACCGCCCGTGTTTTCCGCCGCCCTTACAGTCGATAAACGGACGCACTACCGTTTACACCTTGGCTCCACCTTTGGGGGAGCTGGCGCGAAGCGCCTGAGGGGGTTGCAATCCGTGCCGCAGGCACACCGACATTCTTCACTATTCACCGTTCACTGTTCACTATTCACTATTCACTAAATGTTGCTGCAATGGGCGGGCACCGAAACGGCGCCCCTACGGATTCTATCGGAAGTGCCTGCACGCGGCGGGGTTGAAGAACCCCGCCCTACGGACACTGCCTGCACTTCTCTGTTCTTTTGACGAAAAAGAACCGCGGGCGTTCCGTAAGTGTTAAAAACTGCAAAGGGAAGCCCCGATAACAGAGCTTCCCTTACCGATCACCGTTTTTTCGTCAACGGGGTTGAGCGCTCCTGAAGCTCCTGCAGGGTCAAAATGATCCGATTTGACACCAGCCAGCCCCTTTCCGTCAGCCGCCAGCGGTCCTTCACAAATTCCGCGTAACCGTTCGCACGGAAGCGCTCCAGCGCCCGCTCAAGCGTGTCGAACGGCATCAGATAGCCGCGCTCGTACTCCTCTGCGCTGATGCCCTCGCTCGTCCGCAGACGCAGCATGATATACTCGCCCGCCCGCTCGCGGGTGGGAACGTGCTCCAACTCGGAGAGGATCTGCCCGTGCTTCGCAATGCCCTGAATATAGCCGCGCAGGTCGCGAATGGCGGTAAAGCGCTTACCGTCAAAGTCGCTGGCAGCCGTGGGTCCGAAGCCCAGATACTCGCCGCCCGTCCAGTATTTCAGATTGTGCTTGGAGGCGAAGCCGCGCTTTGCGAAGTTCGAGATTTCGTAGTGCTCGAATCCGTAGGAGCGCAGGATCTCGCACGCGTCAAGGTACATATCCGCCTGCACGTCGTCGCTCGGCAGATTCACGCTGTCCTTGTACTCGTAAAGCGGCGTTCCCTCCTCGACCTTCAGCGCGTAGCACGACACGTGCTCCGGTCGCATCCGTGCGATATGCTCGACCGTCTCCTGCCAGCCCGCGCGGGTCTGATTGGGCAAGCCGTACATCAGATCGAGCGAAATATTGGCAAAGCCGACCTGCCGCGCCTTCTGCATGGCGGTCTGCGCCTGTTCAAAGTTATGTGGTCTGCCGAGGTATTTTAACATTGCGTCGTCGTCCGACTGCACCCCGAGCGACAGGCGATTGAAGCCCGCGCGGAGCATCCGCTTCAGCCCCTGCACGTTCACGCTGTCGGGGTTTGCCTCGACGGTGATCTCCGCCTCGACGCTGAGGCGGAAGCTGCGGTGAATTTCGTCCAAAATCTTTTCAAGATTGTCCGCGCCGAAGAAGCTGGGCGTGCCGCCGCCGAAATAGACCGTATCGACTAAGTGGTTGGGCGCCAGTCGTCCCGCCTCGCGGATGTGGTCGGCGAGCGCCTGCAAATAGTCGTCCGTCATACGACGGTCTCGTCCGCCGCCGATCGAGTAAAAGTCGCAGTATTCGCATTTGCTCTTGCAAAACGGAATGTGGACGTAAATGCCCAGCCGCGGCTCCTCACCGGGCTGTCTGGAAAGGAAAAAAGCCATGTTAATTATCTCCCTATGCGGTCGCGGAGGAAGTCCTTACACTGCTCCGCGTCGCCGTCCGTGAAGCCGGACTTGTCAACAAAAAACCATTGCCGTGCGCTGCACCGGAGCAGCAGCAGGTGCTCTGTCTCGCGCAGCTCGGAAATTTTGGAATAGCCCTCCACGATCAGATCGTCGCACTCCTCGACCGACTGCGCCAGCGAATGGTCGAAAAATTCGGTCGTCAGGTGCAGCGCGTCCGTACCGTAGGAGCGGCGCATCCCGTTCTCCCAGCGCTTGAGCGCCTTCTTCGGCGCGGTCAGGCGGCTGTAGACCAAGAACGCGATCACCAGCACCAGCACGCCCGCCATAATCAGTCGGTCGGTCGCAAAGGTCGTAAAATACTGCCACAGCGAGATGCCCAGCAGCACCGCCATCAGTCCGATGCCGACGATCCCCGTAACGCTGCCGATCTTCGGCGCAAGCGCCTTCGACGCCTCGAGCTGCACGGCGGCGTTGAGGGTCGTTTTCGCCGTGAAGCGCGGCGGGTCGGCGGGTGTCTCGTCCTCGGTCGGCGCAAGGTCGGTCGATTCGGCGTCGAGCGGCTCGGCGGCGGTCGCCTCGTCTCCGATCGGCTCGGCTTCGGGTGTTTCGGTCGCTTCAAGCTCCGCCGCGTCGGACGCAGTCTGTTCCGTTGTCAGTTTCTTTTCGTTGTCCATAAGTTCTCCTATCCTGTGCCGCACTTCGGCTCCATTTTTAGGGAAGATGTCCGCAATCGCCGAGCGAAAGCCTCCCCTGTGCAAGGGGAGGTGGGTCGCCGCAAGGCGACTCGGAGGGGTTGTAATCCGTGCCGCAGGCACACCGACATTATTCACTATTCACCATTCACTGTTCACTATTCACTTGGTGATACTTCCCGCCCTACGGATTCTATTGACCGTGCCGATTGACCCTTATTGCTCCTCCTCGGCAGCCTCCGTGCGCTGTACGGCAATGACGCGATTGCCCTCCTCGACGCGCATCAGGATCACGCCCTGCGTATCGCGGCGGTACACGCTCACGCCGCCGACGGGCATACGGATGACCACGCCGCCCGACTCGATGAGCAGAATATCGTCCTCCTCGCTGACGACCGCCGCGCCCGCCACCAGACCTGTCTTTTCGGTCAGACGGTAGCCGCGCATACCCTTGCCGCCGCGGGACTGCACACTGTCGCCGCGCAGATATTCCTCAACCTGCGTCCGCTTACCGTAGCCGCGCTCGGTCACGGTCAGCAGGCACTTGCCCGCCTCTGCAACCGCTGCCGCAACCACGCAGTCGCCGTCCGCCAGACGGATACCGCGCACGCCGGTCGCCATTCTGCCCATGCAGCGCACGTCCTGCTCGTTGAAGCAGATCGCCATACCGCACCGCGTGGCAAGCAGGATATTGTCCTCTCCCGTGGTCTTCATAACGGCGATCAGCTCGTCGCCCTCGTCGAGATTCAGCACGCGGATGCCCGCTTTTCGGGCGGTGTACGCCTCGTCGAGCTGCAAGCGCTTGACGGTGCCGTTCCGCGTGACCATCATCAGATACTCGTTATCCGTAAACTCACGCGTCAACAGCATTGCAGTGACCCGCTCGCCGTTTTCCAGCGGGAGAATATTGACGATATTTGTTCCCTTCGCCGTCCGTCCCGCCTCGGGGATCAGATAACCCTTGCGGCGATGGACGCGCCCGAGGTTCGTAAAGAACAGCAGGTAGTCATGCGTCGAGGCGATGAACAGATTCTTGATGTAGTCCTCGTCCTTCAGCGTCTGACCGGAGACACCGCGGCCGCCGCGACGCTGGCTGCGGTAGGTATCGACCGGCAGGCGCTTGATGTAGCCCGCGTTCGACAGCGTGTAGCAGCACGCCTCCTCCTCGATCAGGTCCTCGTCGTCGATCTCGTCCTCGACGTCCTGAATTTCGGTGCGGCGCTCGTCGCCGTACTTGTCACGGATGGCGGTCAGCTCGTCGCGGACGATGCCCTTGACCAGCTCCATGTCGCCCAGCACACGATTGTAGTAGGCGATCCGCTCCTCCAGCTCGCGGTATTCGGCGAGCAGCTTGTCCTTTTCCAGTCCCTGCAGCCGCTTGAGCTGCATATCAAGAATCGCCTGCGCCTGAATCTCGCTCAGACCGAAGCGCTCCATCAGCTTTTCCTTTGCATCGTCGTAGGCGCTGCGGATGATGCGGATGACCTCGTCGATGTTGTCCTGCGCAATAATCAGACCCTCTAACAGATGCGCCCGCTCCTGCGCCTTGCGGAGATCGTAACGCGTCCGACGGATCACGACCTCCTCCTGATGCGCCAGATACTCGTCCAAAATCTCCCGCAGCGACAGGACCTTCGGCTGGCTCTGATTCTTCACGAGCGCCAGCAGGTTTGCCGAGAAGGTCGTTTGCAGTGAGGTCTGCGCGAACAGGCGGTTGAGCACGACCTGTGCATTCGCGTCGCGCTTCAGCTCAACAACAATGCGCATACCGTTGCGGTCGGACTCGTCGCGGATGTCGGAAATGCCCTCGAGCCGCTTTTCGTTGACCTGGTCCGCCATGCTCTTAATGAGCATCCGCTTGTTGACCTGATAGGGGATCTCGGTGACGATAATGCGCTGGCGATTCTGACCGAATTCCTCCAGCTCCGTCCGCGCGCGCATCGTAATGCGACCCTTTCCGGTGGCATACATACTGCGGATGCCCGCCCGCCCGAGGATCAAGCCCTTTGTCGGGAAGTCGGGACCCGTGATGTGCTCCATGAGGTCATAGAGCGTCGCCTCCGGATTTTCCAGCACGCAGAGGCAGGCGTTGATGACCTCGGTCAGGTTGTGCGGCGGGATGTTCGTCGCCATGCCGACCGCGATACCGGACGAGCCGTTGACCAGCAGGTTCGGGAAGCGGCAGGGCAGCACACGCGGCTCCTTACGCGTCTCGTCGAAGTTGGGGTCCCAGTCTACCGTGTCCTTCTCAAGGTCACGGAGCATTTCGTTGGAGATTTTGGAGAGGCGTGCCTCAGTGTAACGGTACGCCGCAGGGGGGTCTCCGTCAACCGAGCCGAAGTTGCCGTGTCCGTCCACGAGCATATAGCGCATGGAGAAATCCTGCGCCAAACGAACGAGCGCGTCATAAACCGAGGCGTCGCCGTGCGGATGGTACCGACCCAATACGTCGCCGACGCAGGTCGCGGACTTCTTAAAGGGCTTATCGGCGGTCAAATTGTCTTCATACATTGCGTACAGGATGCGGCGATGCACGGGCTTCAAGCCGTCGCGCACGTCCGGCAGGGCGCGCCCGATAATGACCGACATCGCGTACTCCATGTAGCTGGTTTTCATCTCGTGGACAAGCTCCGAGGTCACGATCGCCTGTTCGGGGAACATGATGTCCTCGGGCTTGTAGTCCTTCTTATGTGCCAAGGTATTTCCTCCTTGAAATAATGTTTGTTTTGATTATCATTTTAAGGCGTACAGCGGCTGGTAATCCATCTCACTCCGTCATTGCGATACATACAGCTACGCGGTAATCCGTCCCACCCTGTCATTGCGAGGAGGGCGTATGCCCGACGTGGCAATCCGTTCTTCTCTGTCATTGCGAGGAACGTAGCGACGTGGCAATCCGTGTCTCCCGTCCTCCGCCTTTTCCTGCTGCCTGCACGAGATTGCCGCGGTTCTTTCAGAACCTCGCAATGACAAGCTCGGCGGTTTTTCCGTTTACAACCGCTGCACAGCTACACGGTAATTCGTCCCACCCTGTCATTGCGAGGAGGGCGTAAGCCCGACGTGGCAATCCGTTCTTCTCTGTCATTGCGAGGAGCGTAGCGACGTGGCAATCTATTCCCATTCCAATGACAAGTCTTCCCATTTTGGATTCATTGTCGAAATAAGTGCATTTTTTCTCGCGCGGGACCAGCCCTTTATTTGCTTTTCCCGCTCAATCGCAGCCGTAGCGTCCGACGTCGTTTCAAAATACACCAATTTGTGAATATGATAGCGTTTCGTGAATCCGTCAACAAACTCGTTTTTATGTTCGAACAACCGCCGCTGTAGGTTTCCTGTCACACCTACATATAATACTGTATTTGTTTTGTTTGTCAGAAAATAAACATAATACTGTTTCATTTCTCTTTTTGAGATTGCCACGGTTCTTTCAGAACCTCGCAATGACAAGCTCGGCGATTTTTCCGTTTACAACCGCTGCACAGCGAAGCGGTAATTCGTCCCACCCTGTCATTGCGAGGAGGGCGTATGCCCGACGTGGCAATCCGTGTCTCCCGTCCTTCGCCTTTTCCTGCTGCCTGCACGAGATTGCCGCAGTTCTTTTAGAACCTCGCAATGACAAGCTTGGCAATTTTCCGTCAATAGTCCAAATTTGCGACGTATTTTGCGTTCTGTTCGATATATTCCTTGCGCGGCTCGACCTTTTCGCCCATCAGGAGCGTGAAAATCTCGTCCGCCTTGATCGCGTCCTGCAGTTTGATGCGCTTGAGCGTGCGGCGCTCGGGGTCCATCGTCGTCTCCCAAAGCTCATGCGGGTTCATCTCGCCGAGACCCTTAAACCGCGAAATGTCGACCTTCGCGTTGGGGTTGTCCGCGCGCAGCTCTGCCGAGATTTCGTCGCGCTCCTCGTCGGAAAACGCCACCCGCGTGGTCTTGCCGCGGATCAGCTTATACAGCGGCGGCATGGCGGAATACACATAGCCGTTCTCGATCAGCGGCCGCATATAGCGGAAGAAGAAGGTCAGCATCAGCGTGCG
>URWG01000041.1 GCA_900551495.1 uncultured Eubacteriales bacterium | reverse complement strand
GATGCTGTCATAGCGCAGCGCAGCACGCTTTTCCAGCAGCTCCTTCAGCGGTGCGGACATGGAGCTTACGGCGGCAGTGTATTCGTCGGAATAAAGCTCCAGCTCGTCAGCCTCCGCCACGGTGAGGTAGATCTCGGTAAAATAATCCGGCGCGAAGCTCTCTGCGGGCAGCAGGACAAAGCCGTTCAGCGACCCGCCGCCGAGGGAGGTCGTGCCGCGGTCAACGCCGAGGTAGAGCGGGCTTTCGCACAGCCCCACCACGGTCAGCTCCTCCACCGTAAAGGCGTCGGCGGGCGCGGTTTTCGTAACGCGCAGCGTCGCGCCGAGATCCTCCTCGGAGAAGCGGTCCGCGTCGGCGAGACATTCGCCCGCCCTCTCCGGCATCCGCCCGCCGATGAGCTTCGGCATGTTGACCTGCTGCGGGAGCGTCAGCGCCTTGAGCGTCAGCTCCCGTTCGTCCGCCTCGGCGGTGAAGTCCGCGCTGAAGCCGCCCTCCGCCGCAGCAACGCCCGCCTGCTCGGAAAAAGCGGTCACGTCCTCGGCGGTCAAGCCGAGCGTGCTGATCAGGCGGTAATCGTAAAAATTCGTCTCGCGCAGATAGCCTTCGCCGGTGCGCATCATGGACGGCTGCGCCGCCTTCAAGCCCGCGAAAAAGCCGATGCCGAGCGCAACGATCGCCAGGATTGCCAAATAGCGCCCCAGCGACATCCGAATCTGCCGAAGGTTGCTTTTGCGCCAAGCGCTGCCGGTCACCATTCGATGTCCTCCACGGGCGTGACCGTTTCGTTGCGCTCCACGCTCTGCACGCCGCCGTTGCGGAAGCGGACCACGCGGTCTGCCATCGCCGTCAGCGCGGAGTTGTGGGTGATGATGACGACGGTCATGCCGTTGTCCCGACTTTGCCGCTGCAAAAGGGCGAGAATCTGTTTGCCCGTGGCGTAATCCAATGCACCGGTCGGCTCATCGCACAGCAGGAGCTGCGGACGCTTTGCCAGTGCGCGGGCGATGGCAACGCGCTGCTGCTCGCCGCCGGAGAGCTGCGCGGGAAAATTCTTCATTCTCTCTCCCAGCCCGACCTCCTTCAGCACCTGCGCCGGCGGCAGCGGGTCCTTGACGATCTGCGAGGCAAGCTCCACGTTTTCCAGCGCCGTCAGGTTGGGGATGAGGTTGTAAAACTGGAACACAAAGCCCACATCACGCCGACGGTACTCGGCAAGCTGTCTTGCGTGAAAGGCGGATACCTCACGGTCGCCCAGCCATACCTTGCCCGAGGTCAGTGTGTCCATGCCGCCGAGAATGTTCAAGAGAGTCGTTTTTCCGGCGCCGGACGGTCCGACGATGACGCAGATCTCGCCGCGCCCGATCGTGAAGCTGACGTTTTGCAGCGCACGCACGGCAACCTCGCCGCTGCCGTAGCTTTTTTCGACATTTTCGAAGCGGATAAAGTCCATGTTCGTTACTCCCGATACTACTCAATTTTATACTGATTCTTGATTAAATATTTAATCAAGAATCCCATGTGCTACGCACACTCGCATCGTGCGAACGCACGATGCGCCGTCTCATGCAGAATCTGACGCGCCTTTGGCGCTATAAAAAGCTTTTCAAGCTTTTTAACAGATTCTAGTATTATTTTTTATAGTATACCGACTTTCCGCGCCGTCCGCAAGAGCGACGCTTCCGCTCGCGGCAGAATTTACGAAAAATTAAAAATCCGACCCGCCGAAGCAGGTCGGACAATTTGAATCAGGTTTGTGCCGCGCCGTCCACGGAGACGACCGCGCCCGTAACGTAGCTTGCAAGGTCGCTTGCAAGGAAGAGGAACACATTCGCCACCTCCTGCGGCTCACCGACGCGACGCAGCGGGATCGGCGCGGAGATCCGTTCCACCATCTCCTTCGGCAGCGCGGCGACCATATCGGTGCGGGTCACGCCGGGCGCAACGGCATTGACGCGGATCCCCGCCGGACCCAGCTCCCGCGCGAGGCTCTTGGTCAGACCGTTCACGGCAAACTTGCTGGCGGGATAGCCGACGCCGGCGGGCTGACCGTACAGGCTGACCATCGAGCTGGTGTTGATAATGCACCCGTGCCCCGCGGCACGCATGATCGGCTCGACCGCCTTACAGCCGTTGAATACGGCGGTCACGTTCAGGTCCATGATCTTTTTGAAGTCCTCGGGACGGTATTCCGCCAGCGGCTCGCGTGCGGAGATGCCCGCATTGTTGACCATGATGTCCACCGTGCCGAACGCCTCGCGCACCGTCTCTACCGCCTGCCGCACGGTGTCGAAATCGGTCAGATCGGGCGCAAGCCCCATGACACGCCACGCGGCGTTTTCCGATTTCAGCGCGGCAAGCGCCTTATCGACCGTCTCCTTTCGGCTGCCGAACAGGGCGACGGCTGCGCCGTTTTGCAAAAAGGTTCTGACGATTGCCAGACCGATGCCCCGCGTTCCGCCGGTTACGATTGCTGTTTTCCCTTGAAGCATGACCAAACCTCCTTGTATTTTTCACAAATGCAGAAGAATTGCCTACATAGACAGTATACCGCATTTCCCGCCCGCCCGCAAGAGGAAGGAGACGAAATCGCGGGACATTACTTGCCGGTCAAGGATTGCTTTGCGGTGTTGAGGGAAGCAATCAGAATGCGGCGAATCGTACCGCATTCCGTATAAAGTTTCGATACGGATTCTTTGTTCAACACATTTGCTTTTACGAACAGCTCAAGCCAATATTCTGTCTCATAACACTCCTTCAATGCAATTTGCAGTTTTGCAATAAAATCCGCCTTGCCGTGAGCGTAATTCGCTTCACGAATATTGGCACCGATCGAGGTTCCGGAGCGCTCCAACTGATTAACCAGTGAGTAATGCCCTTTGATCATATCACATAGTTTGACTATATTGACTGCAAACTCGGTGGAGAGTACCCTTAATTTTGACTCAGCCATGCAAGCACCACCCTTTCTATTTCACATTGTACAGCAATGCGAATAAAAAGTGAAGTGAAATATTCGGCAAAAACCGAATGTGAAATCGTTTCTCGCAGACTCGAAACAGTGAAATACTGCGCCTTCGTCGCAGTGTGAAATGAAATAAATCCACCCATGTCCGCAGACATTTCACGTGCCGGAGGCAGATTTCACGCCCGCAGGGTATTTCACAAATCCCATAAGGGATTTATTTCGTTGAAAAAAGAGCATTGCAGAAGCAATGCTCTTTTTTCTGGAGCAGGGTACGGGAATCGAACCCGCCTCTGTGGCTTGGGAAGCGACCGTTCTACCGATGAACTAACCCTGCATCAAGGTGATTATAGCACCTCGGAGGGAAAAAAGCAAGAGCGGTTTTCCTCGAATTGTGCCGGCAGCGAAAAAACTTGCGGTAAAGCGCGGCTTGCTCTTGCGGCGTTCGACGGGAACGGGTATAATAGCGGTATCGGGGCGCGTCATGGGATTCTTGATGAAATATTTTCATCAAGAATCAGTATTCAGTATTAAAGATCGAGCTTCAGGTCGCCCGCGCGGATCCAGCCGAGCTTGCGCATCAATTCACTGATCGCCAGCGTTACGACGGCGGGCAGGACGATGCACAGCAGCACAAGACCGATCCAAAGCCTTGCGTCCGTCGTCTCGGCAGCGGCAATAACGCCGAGCGGACCGACCAGCCCGCAGGTGCCCATGCCGGCGGAGACGCCGACGTTCGTCAGGCGGAACACCAGCGTCGAGACGGGTCCCAAAATCGCCGAGGAGAGGATCGTCGGCAGCCAAATGACGGGGCGGCGGATGATGTTGCCCATTTGCAGCATCGAGGTGCCCAGCCCCTGCGCGACCAAGCCGCCCCAGCGGTTTTCGCGGAAGCTCATTACGGCAAAGCCCACCATCTGACAGCAGCAGCCTACGGTTGCGGCGCCGCCCGCCAAACCGCTGATACCGATCATGGCGCAGATTGCCGCCGAGCTGATCGGAAGCGTCAGAAGAATACCGACGACGACGGAGACGACAATGCCCATGAAGAACGGCTGAAGCTCGGTGGCGGTGTTGATGAACGCGCCGAGATAGTACATGGCGTAGGCAATGGCGGGGCAGCAGAGCCGCGAGATGCCGTAGCCGACGAGGATCGTTACAACGGGCGTGACGAGAATATCGACCTTTGTCTCCTTCGAGACGAGCTTGCCGATCTCGGAGGCGACCAAGACCGCGACGAATGCGCCCGCGGGTCCGGCGGTGTAGGCGATGACCTCACTGCCGACGGTGATCTCCGCGCCCATGACGTAGCCGATCGCACCGACGACCGCCGAGGACAGCAGCACAAGCCCCTGCGCCTTGAGTGCGGCGGCGACCGCAACGCCGATGGCAGCGCCGACGACATAGTTATTCTTTGCAAAGGCAGCGATCTCGGACAGGGACGTGATGCCGAACCGATCGCCGAGCGTGCCGAGAATGGTGCCGATCAGCAGCGAGGCGAACAAGCCCTGCGCCATCGCGCCCATTGCGGTGACGAAATACGTTTTCCACGAAGGGATAACGCCCTTCCGCTTCATAAATTCTCTCATTTCTGCCTCCGTAGTGGAAAATTACGGTGTTCTGCCCTGATTTTACCGCAGACGGGGGAAAATAGCAAGAAAAATCTACAGAAGGGACGCGATACAATGACAAAACGACCCATCCTTCTCGACGGCGACCCCGGGCACGATGACGCGATCGCGTGGATGCTCGCGAAATCAAGTCCGCTGCTCGACATCCGCGCCGTTACCTCGGTCTGCGGCAATCAGACGATCGAAAAGACCACCTACAACGCCCGCCGCATCTGTACCCTGCTCGGCATTGACGCGCCGATCGCCATGGGGCGTCCGCGCCCGCTGATCGCCGAGCCGATGAACGCCCCGAGCGTCCACGGGCAGAGCGGCTTGGACGGTCCCGTGCTGCCGGAGCCGAAGGCGGAGCTTTGCGGCTGCTCGGCTGCGGAGCTGATGGCGCGGACGCTGCGTCAGAGCGAGACGCCCGTTACGCTCGTCCCGACCGGACCGCTGACCAATGTCGCCGCGCTGCTGCTGGCACATCCGGAGCTGAAGCCGAAGATTGCCGAGATCAGCTTCATGGGCGGCGGCATCGCCCACGGCAACTGGACGGCGGCGGCGGAATTCAACATTCTCGTCGATCCCGAGGCGGCGGACATCGTGTTCCGCAGCGGCGTTCCTCTCCGCATGAGCGGGCTGGATGTGACGCTCAAGGCGCTGATCTTCCCGCAGGATTTCGAACGGATCCGCGCCGTGGGGAACCGTGTGGCGCACGTTGTTGCGGACTGGCTGGAATTTTTCTACGAATTTCACCGCAAGCTCGGCTATGCGGGCGCACCGGTGCATGACGCTGTGGCGGTCGCGTCGCTGCTGCGTCCGGAGCTGATGCAGACGCGGGAGCTGTACGTCGAGGTCGAAACGCGGGGCGAATACTGCCGCGGTACGACCCTCGGAAGCAAGCACAGGACGCCGAACGCGCTGGTCAACGTCGGCATCGACCGCGAGGGCTTTGCCGACCTGCTGGTTGAGGCGGTCGCCGCCTATGGGGAGGAAGCATAAATGAAACAGATACCGATTTGGATCGACTGCGACCCGGGTACGGACGACGCTGCTGCGCTGCAGGTCGCGCACCGTCTGCCCGAGCTGAACATCGTCGGCGTCAGCGCCGTGGCGGGTAATGTCTGCCTTGAAAAGACCCTGCGCAATGCCCTTGCGCTGCGGGAATTCATGGGGGCGGAGTTCCCCGTTTACGCGGGCGCGGAGAAGCCCTGGCGACGCGCACCGCTGGACAGCTCGGAGTTCCACGGCAAGGAGGGGCTGGGCCCCGCCGCGCTGCCGCTGCCGACGAAGCAGGCGGAAAAGGAGCCGATGTGGGACGCGCTGTATGCCGCCGCCTGCCGCTATGAGGGCGAGCTGGAGCTGGTGACGCTCGGACCGCTGTCGAGCCTTGCCACCGCGATCGCAAAATACCCCGATCTGCCGCAGAAGCTGCGCCGTGTGTCCATGATGGGCGGCGCTGCCGTCGGCGGGAACTGTACGCCCTGCGCGGAGTATAACATCTACGCCGACCCCGACGCGGCACAGGTCGTGTTCCGCAGCGGGTGCAGGCTCGTGATGTGCGGGCTGGACGTGACGCTCAAAGCCTACCTGACTGAGCAGGAGCTGGAAACGATCGCCGCGAGCGGCGACGCGGGCGGAATTTTTATGCGCGACAGCAGTCGGGACATTCTCAAGATCAATGTGCGGGCAGGCTCGGGCGGCTGGTGCCTGCATGATGCCGCTCCGATTTGGCACCTTGTCGCGCCGGAGCTGTTTACCGAGCGCGAGGCGGGTGTGTACGTCGAGACGCAAAGTGAGCTGACCCTCGGCAAGACCGTGACCGACCTCTACAGCGACTTCAAATTCCCGCAGAAAAACGCGAGCGTCGTTCTGGACCTCGACCGAGCGGAATTTGCGCGGCGCATGATGACGATGTTCGGCGTGAGGGACTGAGATGGACGGCTTTCGACTTCATGCGCCGTACGGCGCGACGGGCGACCAGCCGCAGGCGATCACAGCGCTGACCGAGGGCGTGCAAAACGGACTGCGGGAGCAGGTGCTGTTGGGCGTGACCGGCTCGGGCAAGACCTTCACGATGGCAAACGTCATCGCCAACCTCAACCGTCCGACGCTTGTTTTGGCGCACAACAAAACGCTGGCGGCACAGCTTTGCAGCGAGTTCAAGGAGTTCTTCCCCGACAACGCGGTGGAATACTTCGTGTCCTATTACGACTACTATCAGCCCGAGGCGTATATCCCCCACACGGATACCTATATTGAAAAGGACTCCGCCATCAATGACGAGATCGAGCGTCTGCGCCACAGCGCGACATCCTCCCTGTTCGAGCGGCGGGATGTTATCGTGGTCGCGTCCGTCTCCTGCATCTACGGCTTGGGCGACCCGATCGACTACAAAAACATGGTCATTTCGCTGCGCACGGGCATGGAAAAGCAGCGCGAGGAGCTGATGAAGAAGCTCGTCGAAATCCGCTACGAGCGCAACGACATTGACTTTTCACGAAACACCTTCCGCGTGCGGGGCGACACGGTGGAGATCTACCCCGCGTATTGGAGCGGACGGGCGATCCGCGTGGAGTTCTTCGGCGACGAGATCGACCGTATCTCCGAGATCAACGCTGTGACGGGCGTTCCCGAGCGCGTGGTGACCCATGTCGCCATCTATCCTGCGTCGCATTATGTAGCATCACGCGAAAAGCTGAACCGCGCGATCTTTGAGATCGAGCGGGAGATGGAGGAGCGCGAGCGGTGGTTCAAGGAGCACGACAAGCTGCTGGAGGCGCAGCGTATCCGCCAGCGGACGATGTATGACATCGAGATGCTGCAGGAGATCGGCTTTTGCAGCGGGATCGAGAATTATTCGCGCGTGATCTCCGGTCGTGCACCCGGGACGCCGCCGATGACGCTGCTGGACTATTTCCCCGAGGACTTTCTGCTGTTCGTGGACGAGAGCCATGTGACGCTGCCGCAGGTCCGTGCGATGTACGCCGGCGACCGCAGCCGTAAGGAGAGCCTTGTCGATTACGGCTTCCGTCTGCCGAGCGCCTTTGACAACCGCCCGCTGACCTTCCCGGAGTTTGAAAGCAAGATCGGACAGGCAATCTACGTTTCCGCGACGCCGGGCGAGTTTGAGCGCGAGCGTGCCGGTCAGATTGCCGAGCAGGTCATCCGCCCGACCGGCCTGCTCGACCCCGAGATTTTCGTTCGACCCATCGAGGGGCAGATCGACGACCTGATCGGCGAGTGCAACCGCGTGACCGAGCGGCATGAACGCGTGCTGGTCACGACGCTGACCAAGCGGATGGCGGAGGACCTGACGGAATATCTGCAAAAGGCGGGCATCCGCGTACGCTATATGCACTCCGACATTGCCGCGCTGGAGCGGATGGAGATCCTGCGCGACCTGCGCATGGCAAAATTCGACGTGCTGGTCGGCATCAACCTGCTCCGCGAGGGCTTGGATCTGCCCGAGGTGTCGCTTGTCGCGATTTTGGACGCGGACAAGGAGGGCTTTTTGCGCAGCGAGACAAGCCTCATTCAGACCATCGGACGCGCCGCCCGAAACGCCGAGGGACGCGTGATCATGTATGCCGACAAGATGACGCCCGCCATGCGCGCCGCAATCGACGAGACGAACCGCCGCCGCGGAATTCAGGACGCTTACAACAAGGCGCACGGCATCGTTCCCAAGACGATCATCAAGGAGGTGCGCGATCTGCTGGAGATCACGCAGTCCGACTCCGAGGCGGTCGGCAAGCACGGCGTCAAGCTCACCCGCGCCGAACGCGAGCGCGAGATCGCACGGCTGGAGAAGGAGATGAAGGCAGCCGCCAAGATGATGGAGTACGAATACGCTGCCGTCCTGCGTGACCGCATCATCGAGCTGCGCGGCGAGAAATAATATATTCCTTTCCGGCGTAAAAAATTCAGCCTCCCGACGGAGGCTGAATTTTTTCAAAAAAAGCGAAAAAACCTCTTGACAAACGGAGAAGATGCTGCTATTATAATAACAGAAACGATAATTATTATTAAAATTAATCGAAAGGAGCTGATGCAATGCCCGCACGCAAGCGAAGCAGGAAGCGCGATGCGATTTATGAATGCGTTCGCGCAACAAAGTCCCATCCGACTGCCGAGTGGGTATACGGTCAGCTCAAGCCGACCATCCCCGACCTCTCGCTCGGGACGGTCTATCGCAACCTTGCCATGTTCCGGCAGGAGGGGAAAATCGTTTCCGTCGGCACGGTGGACGGCATGGAGCGCTTTGATGCCGATACCGTTCCACATGCGCATTTTGTCTGTACCCACTGCAACGCCGTGATCGATGTGGATGTTCTGCTCCCCGAGGAGCTGATCGCGGCGGTCGGTTGCGGCAGCGTTCACCACTGCGAGCTGACCTTTTTCGGTGTCTGTAAGTCCTGTGTACCGTCGGACGCAACAAATATGAATTAAATTTTTGGAGGTTTCATTATGAAAAAGTATGTATGCCCCGTTTGCGGTTATGTTCATGAAGGCGATATGCCCGAAGGCTTCACGTGCCCCCTTTGCGGCGTTCCCGGCGAGAAGTTCAAGCTGATGGAGGACAACGCGGCGCTGGCAGCCGAGCACGTTTTCGGCATCGGCACGCAGCTTGACGGCGTTCCCGCGGAGGACAAGCAGTATATCCTCGACCAGCTCAAAGCCAACTTCAACGGCGAGTGCAGCGAGGTCGGTATGTATCTGTGCATGGCGCGGATCGCTCATCGCGAGGGCTATCCCGAGATCGGTCTGTATTGGGAAAAGGCTGCCTATGAGGAAGCCGAGCACGCTGCGAAGTTTGCCGAGCTGCTCGGCAGCGAGCTGGAGCCGAACATGACCGCTTCCACCAAGAAGAATCTGGCGTGGCGCGTGGACTGCGAGTTCGGCGCGACCGCCGGCAAGTTTGAGCTGGCGAAGATGGCAAAGAAGCACAACCTCGACGCCATCCACGATACCGTCCATGAGATGGCGCGTGACGAAGCCCGTCACGGCAAGGCGCTCAAGGGCCTGCTCGACCGCTACTTCAAGTAATCCCCCGACTGCCCGATTTATAAAACGACCCCCGACGGAGGACGATACGATCCTCGGTCGGGGGTCTTTTATGCTCCGCGTCAACCGCGGGAAATCGGGGGAATCGGTTACAGCGGCTCGTCCATCAGGCGGTCGAACTCGGCGGCAACGCGGTCGAACTCCTCCTCCGGAATATCCACTAACTCAAAGTCGTCGTCGGTCGGGACGTAGATGTACAGATACACGTCATCCGAGCCGTCGAACGCCTCAAGTGCGATATACTGCTTGTCGTCCAAATCGAATACGCCCATAATGCCGCACTCAAAGCTTTCGCCGTCGTCAAACTCCAGCTTGATGATCTCGTCCTCGGAATACTGTGCGCGCTTATCCTCCATTTTGATGATCCTCCTTATAATATTCTGTCAGAAATTGTCGGTAGGCTGTCGGCAAACCGATCGTTTCCCGCAGCTGCTCCGTTGTGAACCACGAAAATTGCTCCGGCATGGCGGCGCATTGCAGCCAAACACCGGTCATGTCCCACTCGACGTGGGTGAAAATATGCTTGCGGCGGACGGTGCGCTCAAGCCCGATCGGGTGCGCCTGCCACGCGGCGGCAAGCTCCAGCGCCTGCTGTGCCGTGAGCGTTCCCTCCGTGTCGGGTAGCTGCCAAAGCCCCGCGAGCAGTCCTTTTTCCGGACGTCGGCAGACGGCAACACGCTCGCCGCAGCGCAGCAGCAGGACGGTCCGCTCCTCGACCCGACGGGGGCGCTTCTTCACCTTGACGGGGTAGGAGAGCTGCTGTCCCTGCGCCTTGGCGCGGCAGTGCTCCGCCAGCGGGCAGCCGTCGCAGAGCGGCGCACCGTTCGGCAGACAGACCGTTGCACCCAGCTCCATGAGCGCCTGCGTAAAGTCGCCGCAGTGCCCGACGGGGTAAACAGCCGAGAGCTGCGCGGCTAACTGTTTTTTCGTCTTTTCCTCGCTGATCGGGGCGGAAGAAGCAAGACAGCGTGTCAGAACGCGGAGCACGTTGCCGTCCACTGCCGCCGTCGGCTGCTCAAAGCAGATGGAGCAGACCGCACCCGCCGTATACGCGCCGATACCGGGCAGAGAAAGCACCTCGGCGTAGTCGCGCGGGAAAGCGCCGCGGCGGACGACCTCCTGCGCCGCACGCTGCAAATTCCGCACGCGGGTGTAGTAGCCCAGCCCCTCCCAGAGCTTGAGCAGCAAGCCCTCGTCCGCCGACGCCAAGGCTTCGACGGTGGGCAGCGCCCGCAAAAATCGGAGGTAGCAGTCCCGCACCGCCTCAACACGCGTCTGCTGGAGCATGATCTCCGAGAGCCAAACGTGATACGGCTCCCGATCGGCGCGCCACGGCAGCGCCCGCCGGTTCGCGGCGAACCATGGCAGCAGGCGCTCCGGCAGCAGGGCGAGCAGAGCCTTGTCCGTCATCCCTTTTTCTCCGGTGTGGTACGGCGGCGGCGCTTGCGGCGGCGGGGACGGAGGTTCTGCGCCAGCTCGTCGAATTTTTTCGCGGCATCCGACGCGCCCTCGTAGATCATCCGACTGACGCGCAGCGTCCCGTCGGCATCCTTTTGCAGACGAATGCGGATGAGGTAGCGGCCGTGCTCCGGACACTCCGCCATGGTCATATAGCGCCGTCCCTCCTGCGCGATCCATGCGCCGTTCGGCATGGCGGCGCCGCACTGGGGGCAGTGGCTTTTCAGCTCGTTCATTGCGCTCATCGCGTCGGAATGGTCGGCATACCCGCGGAAAACCGAACGGCTGATGCAGCCCTCCGGCGGGGCACCGTGGAAGCCGTTGACATGGCTGTCAAGCGCCTTCTGATACTCCGCAACACCCTTCCTGAGGTCGAGCCGCGTGCAGATCAGCGCGGTATGATACGCATCGCCCAAGGCGTCGTGCGCGGGGCGGCTCGGTCGGATGCTCAAAAGCTCCATTGCCGCGGAGAGCGATTTTTGCGATGTGCCGCAGCCGATCTGAGCGTTGAAAATCATTTGGGCGTTGTACCAGTGATGCACCCAGTCCGGCTCGCCGCCGTAGAGGAGAATGTTGTCCTCCAGAATCCGAATATCGTCAAAGCCCCACGTCAGGAAGATACACTTTTCGCCGATCCACGAACGGAACCGCTCGATCGCCTCGGGGAAAGGCAGACCCTGCTCCTTCAGGGTGGCGTCGCGCAGACCGGTCAGCTTGGAGACGCGGCTGTTGAGCTTTTTATAGTATTTCGGGCGGACCAAGACCTGAAATTCGTCGGCGATCTTGCCGCTCTCGGTGATGCGGACCGCGCCGATCTGAATGATCTCCCCGTGAATCTGCACGGGCAGCACCTGCCGCGCCGCATATGAGCCGGGCCAGGGCTGATTCCATTCCATATCCAAAACGATATACTGCATTGCCGTCCGCTCCTTTCCGCTGCTGGGCTTAGCATACCACATTTTTGCCCGCCGCGCAACTGCGTGTTTGACTTTTACACACCGGTGTATTATATTAGTGCAAAACAGGAGGTGCGGACAATGATTACAATTCGAAATGAGGGCGTGTTTTATCGGAACGGGACGGTAACACCGGCGGCGCAGTGTGCGCTTGACCCGAAGGAGGGACACCGCCGCACGGTGACCTACGGTATCCTGACCGCGCACAATGCCTCCGGCGACGATCGGCAGCTAAAGCTCCGATTTGACGCGATGGCATCGCATGACATTACCTACGTCGGCATTATTCAGACCGCGCGGGCATCCGGCTTGGAGCGTTTTCCGCTGCCGTATGTGCTGACCAACTGCCACAATTCCCTCTGTGCCGTCGGCGGCACGATCAACGAGGACGACCATGTGTTCGGTCTGTCCGCGGCAAAGCGCTACGGCGGCGAGTTCGTTCCGGCGCACCAGTCCGTTATCCACAGCTATATGCGCGAGATGTACGCGGGCGGCGGACGGATGATCCTCGGCTCGGATTCGCATACCCGTTACGGCGCATTCGGCACGCTTGCGATCGGCGAGGGCGGTCCGGAGCTGGTCAAGCAGCTCCTCAATAAGACGTATGACATTGCTTATCCGCGCGTGGTCGGCGTCCGTCTGAGCGGCAGACCGCGCCCGGGTGTCGGCCCGCAGGATGTGGCGCTGGCAATCATCGGCGCGACCTTCCGTGCGGGAACGGTCAAAAACAGCGTCATGGAATTCTTCGGCGACGGCATCGGTCAACTGGCAATGGATTATCGGTGCGGCATTGACGTGATGACGACGGAAACGGGCTGCCTGTCCTCGGTCTGGCAGACAGACGAGACGGTGCGGCATTGGTTGGCGGCGCACGGCAGGGCGGAGGCTTACCGCGAGTCGGCACCGCTCGACGGGGCGTACTACGATGCGCTGATCGAGGTCGCGCTTGACCGCGTGGAGCCGATGATCGCCCTGCCCTTCCACCCCTCGAACGCCTATACCATCCGCGAATTCAACGAAAATGCAGAGGACATTCTGCACGGCGTAGACGAAAGCACTGTCTCCGCGCTCGGTTTACATAATGCGCCGGATTCACTGCTGAAGAAGCTTCGCAACGGAAAATTCTACGCCGACCAGGGCGTGATCGCGGGCTGCTCCGGCGGTACGTTCCAAAATCTGACGGCGGCTGCGCAGCTCCTCGGCCACGGTACTGTAGCGCACAATGGGCCCCGCCACCAGCTGCGGAAACAGGCAGAC
>URWG01000040.1 GCA_900551495.1 uncultured Eubacteriales bacterium | reverse complement strand
CTCTCCCTCCGTCAAAACCTACGGTTTTGCCACCTCCCTCATCAGAGGGAGGTAAAACGTGCTGCCGAACTCCCGAGAGATCGGTCCCTTGCCCCGTTCCCTCCGTTTCATTCGGGCATACGGATACATTCGGAGCATTGCCGAATATATCCGTATGCCCGACTCCCCCGTTTGGGGGAGTCGGGTCGAAAAGGGTCAATCCCAGTACTTTGCGAAAGCGTCGAATGCGTTGTCGCAGCCGATGTGCTCGCTCTGGATCGCCTGCGCCTCAACGGTCAGGTTGAACGAAGCCAGCGAAACCATATCGTCAACGTCAAAGTCGGCGGGGATGGTCACGGACTCAAACAGTGTGGAGGTAGCCTTCGGCGCCAGCTCGGTGTTCAGGTAGTAGACATAGGTCAGGGTGTCGTTCTTTTCATCGACATACTCGCTCTTGCGCTCCCAGTCCTTGTTAAAGCCGTTGAAGATCGTCGCAAGGTCGGTGATCTTGTGCCTCGCACAAGCAGCCTGCCAAGCAGCGGCGTTGTCAACGGTGACAATCAGGCGGACGTACTCCGGATGGATGCCGGTGTTCTCAACGGTGGGGTCCTTCGTCAGCCTCTGCGCGGGAAGAATCTCCTCGTAGGTGTTGCCCTTGGTGGTGATGCCCTCATTCTTGGTGATGTCGGTCTCATAGAGCTTCACACCGAAGATGTCCTCAGGCTGCGGAGGGGTAGGACCGTCGCCGGAGGTCGCCTTAAAGACGTTGGTGACCGTCTTGCTGTCGGTAAAGACTGCGATCGAGGTGAACGCCAGAATCGCGATCAGGCAGACAGCGAGAGATACTACAAGAATTCTGCGCTTGTTCATGGTAAAATCTCCTTTTCAGAAATAATATGAACCGATCAGTTATTCAGGAAAGCAGCCTTAAAGACCTCCGCTTTATCGGCATAGGGGGCAGCACCCAGCGATGCCTGTGCCATGTAAGCATAGAAAGTCAATTCGATTTCCCCTTGGGATTCAAAATTGGACGCAACACTGACCTGATTGTTATTCAAAATGTAGACATCTCCATCAGTCGGTTCACCGATATAAGCGTACACGGTACCACCATTCAAACCCATGACACCATCGAGTACCTCCCAGTGTTTAAGCAGCGAATATTCAATGCCTTGCTTGGTCCTATCGAGAACCTCAACATAAAGGTAGGCGGGAACGTCGGTTCTGCCGGTGATATGGATCGTCGGGTCCTTTTTGACCGTCGTACCGGGGAGCACTGCGTACTCATTTCTCTGCACACGCTCTTCCTCATTAAGCTCATAGGCGCCGGGTGTTTTACCCGGATTTGCCTTAGACTCGTCAAGTGTAAACTCTTCCGCAAGTTTGGTACCGGCGGCTGTGAAGGTGTTGGTAACGGAATCGGATCGCGCGGTGAGATATGCGAGCGTTCCGCTGACAGAGATCACGCAGACAAGAACGAGCGCACAGATGCTGAGAATTACTTTTTTCTTGGTCATTGCTTTTTCCTCCTAATTTTTTGTTTGCGATTTATTTTTTGCCGTAAAGACGACATTCGCACGGGCTTATTGCCGGCGTGTCGAAAAGCCTTTTTCGTGTCATTGCGAGGAGCGAAGCGACGTGGCAATCTCATGTGAAATGCTTCGAATTTGCCGAAATTTATCGAAATTTCAAAACAATTCTGCGAGATTGCCACGGGTGCAAGCACCCTCGCAATGACGGACTTGACACTCTTTTGACAGTCTCTGCCTCCTCTGTGCAAGGGGAGGCTTTGGCGCGCTTTGCCGATAAAGTTTGCGTCCAAGCCCCCTTTTCGGTTGAAAAAAGAGACAAAATATGCTATACTTCCCATATATTTGTCCGAAATGCGGGGTGATCCTTTTGATAATCAACGTCCTTTCCTATTTGGAGGCTTCCGCCGCACGGGTCCCCGACCGAATCTGCTGGGCGGATGCCGCCGCCGCGCTGACCTACCGCGAGGCTTGGTCGGCGGTGTGCAGAATGGGAACGGCACTCTCCGCACGGGTCTCGACGGTCAATGCGCCCGTCTGCGTGCTGCTGCGCCATGACGTGACGGACCTCTTGGCGTTTTTCTCTGTCGTGTACAGCGGAAATTTCTACGTTCCCATCGATCCCACGCTCCCGTCCGTCCGACTTCGGAGTATGCTGGAGACGCTGACGCCCGCGGCAGTCCTGACCGCAGGGGGCAGCCTCGACGCAGCGCTTACACAGGGAATTCCCGTGCTCTCGCAAACGGAGCTGCTTGCGGAAAATGCTGCCGCGTCAGCCGCTCCGCCGTGGAAGCAGCGCAAGGATACCGACCTGTTATATGTTATCTTCACCTCCGGCTCCACGGGCGAGCCGAAGGGCGTTTCCGTCTGCCACCGCTCGGTGATCGACATGGTTGAGCAGTTTATGCTTGCCTTTGACTTTGCCGACGGCGCCGTGTGGGGCAATCAGGCGCCGTTTGATTTCGATGTCTCGGTCAAGGATATTTTCCTCTCCCTCAGGGTCGGCGGACGGCTGGAAATACTGGAAAAGAAGCTCTTTTCCTTCCCAAAGCTGCTCATCGAGCGGCTGAACGAGCGCACGGTGGACACGGTTATTTGGGCGGTGCCCGCGCTGAAGATCATCTCCCGTCTCAATGCCTTCAAGACGCTGCGCCCGTTGTATCTGAAAAATATCATGTTCTCGGGCGAGGTCATGCCGCCAAAGACGCTGCAATACTGGATGCAGGCGGTCCCGCAGGCGCGGTTTGTCAACCTCTACGGTCCGACGGAGATCACCTGCAACTGTACTTATCATATCGTGCAGAACGCGGACGAGGTGCTGCGCGAGGTCCCGATCGGCAGACCCTTTGCCAACTGCGACGTATTCCTGCTCGACGGCGACGAGCCGATTCGAGCGGAGGGACGGATGGGAGAGATCTGCGTCACGGGAAGCTGCCTCGCGCTGGGCTACTATAACCGCCCGCTGATCTCCGCACAGGCGTTTGTCCAAAATCCGCTGAATTCCAAGTTCCGCGAGCCGATGTACCGCACGGGCGACCTCGGCGTATGGCGGGACGGGCGGCTGCTCTTTGCGGGCAGGAAGGATACGCAGATCAAGTATATGGGACATCGGATTGAGATGTCCGAGATCGAGCTTTGCGCCAACGCCGCCGAGGGTGTGGAGGCGTCTGCGTGCGTTTACTGTGAGGAGCTTGCGCGGCTGACACTGTTTTACACGGGCGCGGCGGAGGAGAAGGTCCTGCTTGCCCACCTTCGGGACAGGCTTCCGAAATATATGCTGCCGAGCGTTTGCCGTCGGCTGGAGCGCTTCCCGCAGAATCGGACGGGAAAGATCGACCGACGGGCGCTGCTGATTTTGTCGAAAGAGGGGTAATTCCATGAACGAGCTTTATCAAGTGCTGGACGGACTGCATCTGGACGTTGATTTCCGCAGCGAGAAGCGGCTCATCGACGACGGCATTTTGGAGTCGCTGGATATTGTGATGCTGGTCGATGAGCTGATGTGTCACTATGACATCGAGATCTCCGTGGAGGAGCTGGTCCCCGAGAACTTCAACTCCGCCGAGGCGATCTATTCCATGGTGCAAAGGCTGAAGGACGAGGAGTAAGCCATGCCGATCACGGGTCTGACCTTTCTGCTCTTTGCGCTCGGGGCGGTCGTGCTGTACTACCTGCTCCCGAAGCGCCTGCGGCAATATGTCCTTTTGGCGGCGAGCATCCTGTTCTATCTGACCTACGGCGTTCGGATGGCGGGCTATCTCGCTGCGACCGTCCTGCTTACTTACCTGTTCGGCTTGTGGCTGGACAGGCTGGCGGCGTTTCGTCCCGCTGCCGAGACGAAGGAGGAGCGCAAGCGCCTGAAGCGTGCGAACGACAGGAAAAAACGCCGCGTCCTTGCGCTGGCGCTTGTGCTGAACCTTACGTCCTTGGTGCTGCTGAAGTACGGCGGCTTTTTGGTGTCGTCGGTCAACGCGCTGCTCTCTGTTGAGCTGACGCTGCCGCGTTTTCTCCTGCCGCTGGGCATTTCCTTCTATATTTTCCAGACCTCCGCTTATCTGATCGACATTAGCCGCGGCAAGCATCGGGCAGAGCGGGGCTTTCTGCGTTATACGCTGTTTGTCTGCTACTTCCCGCAGATGGTGCAGGGACCGATCAACCGCTTTGCCGCCCTGCAGCCGCAGCTCACGGAGGGCAACGATTTTTCGTGGGACAATATCCAGCACGGCTTCCTGCGTCTGCTCTACGGCGTGCTGAAAAAGGCAATGATTGCCGACGCGCTCGCGCCGATCGTGGCGAAAATCTACGGCGGCTATGTGTCGTATCCGGGGATCGTCTGCTTTTTGGGCGCGGCGCTCTACTGCGTCCAGCTTTACTGCGACTTTTCCGGCGGTATTGACCTGATGATGGGCATTTCCCGCCTGTTCGGGATCTCCATGCAGGAAAATTTCTGCCGTCCCTATTTTTCCGTCAGTCTGTCCGACTTTTGGCGCCGCTGGCATATCTCGCTGGGCGAATGGATGAAGGACTATCTGTTCTACCCGCTGGCGCTTTCAAAGCCCTTCGGCAAGCTGGCACAGTTCTGCCGCCGCCATATGCCGCCGGACGTTGCGAAATGTATCGTGCCGAGCCTGAGCACCTTTCTTGTCTTCTTAGCGGTCGGTGTTTGGCAGGGACCCGGGCTTGCCAATATTGCCTACGGATTGTGGAACGGCTTTTGGATGTCGCTTGCCATGTTCCGTGCGCCGATCGTGAAGCACCTTCCCTCCAAGCGCTCCGCCGACGGACAGAAGAAGCCCTCCGTCCTTTGGGGGATCCTCCGCACCAACCTTTTGGTCATCATCGGCAGATACTTTTCCAATGCGGCATCGCTGCGTTCCGCACTGGGAATGCTGAAGCAGACGGTGCTGCATTTCGGCGTGACCCGCGTCAATGCTGCCGTGCTGACGGAGCTGGGCTTCTCGCTGCCGCTGCTGCTGAAGGTCGTTCCCATGCTCGGCGTGGTGTTCGCCGTCAGCCTTGCCTCCGAGCGGGGGACGGACGTTGCCCGTTGGCTCTGCGAACGCAAGCGGCTCGTTCAGCTTTTGATTCTTTTCGCGGCGCTGCTGGCGGTCGTCCTGTTCGTCTACGGCAACGCCGGCTACACGCCCATTGCCTATGTCTATGAAAATGTTTGAGGTGATCCTGCTTGCAAGGTAAAAAATGGCTCCTGACCGTGGTGTGCGCGCTGCTGCTGGTCGCTGTGGTCTGCGTTGCGGGGAATCGGCTGATCGATCCCTTCGGCGCCTTTGAGAACTCGGCGCTGCAATGGGACGCCTATGCCCAAACGCTCAACCCGCGCAACAGCAAGGCAATCTATATCTCCGAGCGGCGCGGGATGTACGATTCCTTCGTGATCGGCTCGTCCTCCGCCGCGTCCTACCTGCCCGAGACGTTGGAGCGGTACTGCGGCGGCAGCTTCTACAATATGTTCCATTACGGTGCAGACAGCGACTACGATCGGGAGCTTGTCCGCTATCTTTTGGAGCAGGGCGAGGTAAAGCGGATCGTCCTTGTGCTCGGGCTGAGCGATGCCTACGCGCTGCACGGCAAGACGGAGGACCTGACCTCGAAGCCCTACTATAAGGTAAGCGGCGAGAGCGAAACGGTCTACAAGCTCCGCTTTCTGCTGTCAAGCCCCTCCTATGCCGTGGAAAAGCTGACCTCTCTTCTCGGTGACACGGAGCTGCCGCAGCCCTTTGACGTTTTCCTGCCCGAGAGCGGGACCTACGACAAGCGGGTGCGGGATGCGGAATCCATCGGCAGCATGGCGGATTATATGGCGCTCCACGGGGACGATTTCCGTGCGGAGACTGCCGACACGACTCTGCCCGACATCGGGCGCTGCGCCGAAAATGTCGCCGCGATCCGCGAAATGTGCGACGGCGCGGGGACGGAGCTGACGGTCATTCTCTCGCCCTTCTGCCGCGAGCAGATCGAGCAGTACGACGATGCCGTTCTGAACGAATTCTATCGGGCGCTTGCGGACGTGACGGACTATTGGAATTTTTCGATTTCACCGCTGACCTACGACGAGCGGTTTTTCTACGACGTGACGCATACCCGCAACGCCGCCGCCGACCTTGTTTTGGCGCGTATCTTCGACGATGAGAGCGCCCGTGTGCCCGATGCCTTCGGCGTCCTTTGCCGCCGGGGGGAGTGTGCGGACGCGGCGCAGCTCAAGGCGGCTGCCGAAAACAGCGCCTTCCTGCAAAGCGGCAGCGTGACCGTCCCGATCCTGCTGTACCATCACCTTGACCCCGATCAGCCCGAGAGCGATACCTCCCTGCATCCCGAGACGTTCGAGCGGCAGATGCGCCTGCTGAAGGAGCACGGCTACAACCCGATTTCCTTTGAGGAGCTGATCGCCTTTGAGGAGCACGGCACGCCCCTTCCCGAAAAGCCGGCCATGATTACCTTTGACGACGGCTATACCAGCAACTATACCTATGCTTACCCCGTGCTGCGGGAGCTGGGCTTCAAGGCGACGATCTTTGCCATCGGCTGCTCGATCGGGCACGATCAATATTATAAGGATACGCAGCACGCCCTGACCCCCCATTTCGGACAGGCGGAGATCACGGAAATGCTGAGCTCCGGTCTGATCTCCATCGGCTCGCACACCTATGATATGCACCAGTGGCAGCCCTTCGAGGAGCTCGCGCCTGCGCGGGAAAATATGCTGCCCTTCTCCGGCGAGTCCGAGACGGACTATATGGACGCCGTGCGGAACGATGCGGCGCTTGAGGCGGAGACCTTTGCGGCGTTCGGCATCCCGACACCCGAGGTGATCGCGTTCCCCGAGGGTGCGCATACGACCCTGACCGACGTCGTGCTGCGGGAGTGCGGCTATAAGGTCACCCTGACCACGGAGGAGGATCGGGTGAATACCGTCGTTGTCGGTCTGCCGCAGA
This sequence comes from uncultured Eubacteriales bacterium, assembly GCA_900551495.1. Taxonomy (GTDB): domain Bacteria; phylum Bacillota; class Clostridia; order Oscillospirales; family Oscillospiraceae; genus JAZOXB01. The sequence continues at coordinate 6,427 of URWG01000040.1, read as the reverse complement.
CGCTGATCGGGCTTGGACGGATGACCGTTCTGCCGAACATGACGGATGCGCAGCTTCTGCAGTATTTGGACAATCGTGCGAAATAACAGGGACGTCCCGCTCGGTGTCCGGACCTGATCGGAAAGGCGGATTTTTTATGAAACGGAAACTGATCGCAATGCTGCTGTTGCCGGTGCTGCTGGTGGGAATGCTGCCGCTCGGCGTGTTGGCAGCGGGCAGCAAAAATCCCTTCACGGACGTGAAGGAGGGCAGCTTCTACGCCGACGCCGTCCTTTGGGCGGTGGAGCACGGCATTACCAACGGCACCGATGCCGAGCATTTCTCGCCAGAGGCGCAGTGCACCCGAGCGCAGGTGGTGACCTTCCTGTGGCGTGCGCTGGGCGAGGCGGGCAGCTCCGGGAAGTGCCCCTTTACGGACGTGCCCGCGACGGCGTATTACTATAACGCGGTCCTTTGGGCTGCCGAAAACGGCGTCACCACGGGCACCTCCGCTACCGAATTCAGCCCCGAGGACGTTGTTACCCGTGCGCAGTTCGTCACCTTCCTGTGGCGGGCCCTGGGGAAGCCGTCCGCGACCGCGACCGAGGGCTTTTCCGATGTTGCGGCAAATCAGTATTATTACAATGCGGTCCTTTGGGCTGCCGAGACGGGCGTTACCAAGGGGACCGATGTCGGACGCTTCTCGCCCGACCAAAGCTGTCTGCGCGGGCAGACGGTGACCTTCCTTTACCGTGCGCTGCGGGACGAGCTTCCCGAGGAGCCGACGACCCCACCGAACCGATAAAGCCCACCGAGCCTGCTCCTGCGGCGACCGAGCCGGAGCCGCCGATGGAGTCTGCGACGGAAACGGCAACGACCTCCCGCACGATCCAGCCGAGCTTTTCCGGCGATTCTGCGTACTGGCAGTTCTCGATCCGTCTGAAAAACTCGTCGGATAAGACCGTCTCCCTTACGAAGGTCACCGTTCAGAATCTCTGCGGGGGGAGGGAAGTGGGCAGCCTGTTCAACGTCGATATGGATGAGCTGTACAAGCATTTTGACCACCTGACCGCAGACCCCGATGAAACGATCGTATGGTCTGACGGGCACCCGCTCACCTATCTGTTTAACGGTCGCCGCTACACGCTGGTGCTGACGGATTCGGCGGGCAATACCTTTGTCCGCACCTATCTTCTGACCCTCGGCTACGAGGGCTGCGAGACGCCCGATGCCGCACCGCTCGGTCAGACTGCGGCGGAGCAGACGGTGCTGCGTCAGCCCGACGATGCATGGAAATATGAAGTGTGGTTCCGCAACGATACGGACAAGACCCAGCACCTCGTCCGTATCGAGTGGCAAAACCGCATTGGCGAAAATCCGGCGGGTGCGCCGTATATTATCGAGGGCGACACATTGAAAAACCGGCAGATCCCGTTCTACCTTGCGCCGGGACAGATCGGCAACTTTACCGACGGTCATCCCTGGGTGGACTACATGGATTCGCGCGTCCTGACGATCGTCTACGCCGACGATGACGGCACGGAGTATCCCGTCAGCTTCCCGCTTCGACTGAGCTCCGCGCAGTACCATCCGGAGCTGGAAAAGCGCTATCCCGACTATTCCGCGGACAACGGCAAGGACTGCGGTGCGCTGCGGCACGATGCCGATTTCAGCATGAAGGTCGCCGAGGGGGTCTGGTGGGTGCCCGCGAATACCTTGGGCGGCAGCCGCTACACCAACGCGCAGATCCAAGCCCTCCTAACCGACACGCCGGAGCAGAAGCAGGCGAAGATCGGTACGCTGTATGAGGCTTTGCAGCTTTACCGCATCGGCGGCTTCTACGGCAGCGACGATAACGCGTTCCTGAAAGAAAACGGAATTCTTTGGGAGCACCACAAACCGGGCTATGACGCCGTGCGGACCAACAACGGCTGCTGCGCCTCCTGTGCCGACTGGCTGAGCTATATTCTGAAGGACGATTACGACGAGGTGGGCTTTATTTCCACCATGCAGGCAGTGGGCGAGGGGCACGTCTTTAACTATATCAAGCAGGACAGCTGGTATTACTTCGTTGACCTGACGATCTGGCATGCCGACGATTCCGCCAACGCCGAGGAGAGCGGCATGCGCGTCGACTACGATCACAGCAACTCTGTCCACGGCAATATCCACCGCGCTTCGAGCTTGGAGGCTTTTGCGCAGTATTTGGTGGATGCCGATATTGCGGCGCCCGACTTTGTGTACACCTATTGCACGGAAAATACGAGTGCAATCTCCTCCGTGCCGACCCCCGAGGGCAAGCAGTGTATCTTCCCCGACGATGCTGTTGTCAACATTGTCTATATTAACCCCAACGGCACCCTGACCTATATCACCGCGCCTGCCCCCGTCAAGACCAACGACTGGAGCCGCAACGAGGACTTTGCCTTCGCCTCCATGCAGTTTGAATAAGAAAAACTCCCGTCTGCCGTACGGCAGACGGGGGAAAAGGTTCGACGTTTTCAAAATGCCCTTAGTGCGAAGGGCATCTCTATCGGCTCCCTCGTCAGAGGGAGTCGATAGGGATGCTCTCGTGATAGAATACTTTGCAAAAATCGGACTTTTTGACGCGCTCAGTTATGTCATTCCGAGGAGGGCGAAGCCCGACGTGGGAATCTCATGTGAAATGCTTCGAATTTGCCGAAGTTAATCGAAATTTCAAAATAATTCTGCGAGATTGCCACGGGTGCAAGCACCCTCGCAATGACAGGCTTGGCGCTTTTTAATATAAACAATATATTAGGTCAAGCAAGCTTGGCTTTCATATCGGACAGACGATTGAGCGCCTCAAGGAGTGTTTCATCCTTTTTTGCAAAGTGCAGACGGGCGATATTGTTGACGTTCTCCATAAAGAAGGAGCTGCCCGGGACTGCCGCAACACCGACCTTTTCCAGCATTTCGAGGCAAAAATCGACATCGCTCTGCCCTTTTTTCATGTACTGTTCGAGATTGACGAGGACAAAATAGGTGCCCTGCGGGTCGGTGTATTCCATGCCGATACGGTCCAGTCCTTCGGTGAAGAGCTTCTTCATGTGGGCATAGTGTGCGCCAAACTCCTCATAGTAGCTGTCGGGCATTTCCAGTCCGACCACCGCAGCCTCCATCAGCGGAGATGCGGCGCCGACGGTGTTGAAGTCGTGGAACTGCTTGATCTTGTCCATAATATGCTTCGGCGCGATGGCGTAGCCCAAGCGCCAACCGGTGATGGAATAGGTCTTGGAAAGCGAGCTGCACGAGACGGTTCGCTCCCACATTCCGGGCAGGCTGCTCATGTAGACGTGCCGATGCGGGGCATAGACAATGTGCTCGTACACCTCGTCCATGATAACATAGGCGTCATACTTGATCGCCAGCGACGCGATCTCCTCTAACTCCCGGCGCGTAAATACCTTGCCGCTCGGGTTTGAGGGGTTGCAGATCAAAATTGCCTTGACGCCCTGCTTGAATGCGTCCTCCAAAACGTTCGCATCATAGCGGAACGTCGGCGGAATCAGCGGGACAAACACCGGCTCGCAGCCGACAAAAAGCGTCTGCGCACGGTAATTTTCAAAATACGGCGAGAAAATGATGACCTTATCGCCGGGGTTGGTCAGGGCAAGGAGCGTGTCCACCATTGCCTCGGTCGAGCCGATGGTGACGACCATTTCCGTCTCGGGGTCGAGCGTTCTGCCCATAAAGCGACCGCACTTTTTCGCCAATGCGCGGCGGAAATTCGGTGCGCCCATGGTGATCGGGTACTGGTGGGGTCCTTCCCTGCTGACCTCCGCCAAGCGGTCCAGCAGCGGCTTCGGCGGGTCAAAGTCGGGGAAGCCCTGTGCCAAATTGATCGCGCCGCAGCCGATGGCAAGACGCGTCATACGGCGAATCACGGAATCCGTGAAATACTGCGTTGTTCTGCTCATTTCCTGCATAAAGCTTCACCTCCGTCAATGCAGCCCCAGCGTATGGGGTGGGACCGCGTGCAGACCGTTGCCGCCGAGCAGCGCCAGCAGCCGTTCCTCGTCCGACACGCGGAAGACCATGTACGCATCCTTCGCGCCGCGGTCGATCAGCGAGTACATATATTCAATGTCGATGTTGTTATGCGCCATCAGGGAGAGCATCCTTGCCAGACCGCCCGGTGCATCGGGGACAGCGACAACGATGACCTCATTGACGCTGACAATGCAGTTCTGCCCGTCAAGGACGCGCTTTGCCGCGTCGATGTCGCTCACGAGCATCCGCAAAATGCCGAAATCCGTTGTATCGGCGATGGAAAGCGCACGAATGTCGATCTTCGCCTGTGCCAGCGCATCGGTGATGGCGGCGATCTTTCCGGACTTGTTCTGAAGAAACACGGATAATTGCTGTACCATTTTGCTTCCTCCTTTATCGGTCAAGCAGTTGACGCTTGTCGATCACGCGGACCGCCTTTCCCTCCGAACGCGGGATGGTGTTCGGCTCAAGCAGCGTGACCTTTGCGCTGATACCGAGCAGACTCTTGAGCGCCTCGGAAAGCTCCCGCGCACGCTGCGAAAGTCCGCGCACCGTATCGGAAAACACCTCGCTGCTGATCTCGACCTGCACCTCAATGCTGTCGAAATTGTGCTCGCGATCGACGACGATCTGATAATTGGCGGTGTAGCCGCGCTCAAGCAGCACCGTCTCGATCTGCGACGGGAAAACGTTGACACCGCGGATGATGAGCATATCGTCCGTGCGGCCTCTCGGCTTGGTCATTTTGACGAGCGTCCGTCCGCAGGAGCACTTGCCGCGGTGGATCACGCCGATGTCGCGTGTCCGATAGCGCAGGATCGGGAACGCCTCCTTCGTGATGCAGGTAAAGACCAGCTCGCCCTGTGCTCCATCGGGAAGGACTTCGCCGGTGTCGGGGTCAATGACCTCAACAATGAAGTGGTCCTCGTTGATGTGCATACCCGTCTGCTCGCTGCACTCAAAGGCAACACCCGGTCCGAGCACCTCAGTCAGACCGTAGATGTCATAGGCGGTAATGCCGAGCATTTCCTCAATTTGACGGCGCATTTCGTTCGTCCACGGCTCGGCGCCGAAGATACCCGCCTTCAAATGAATATCGTCCTTTGTCAGACCGCTCTCGTGCAGCACCTCGGCAATATGCAACGCATAGGAGGGCGTGCAGCAGAGAACGGTCGAGCCGAAATCGCGCATGATCGTGATTTGGCGCTGTGTGTTGCCGGTGGAGACGGGAACTGCCGTTGCGCCGATGCGCATGGCTCCTCCGTCCGCGCCGAGACCGCCGGTAAACAGCCCGTAGCCGTAGGAGACGTGGACAATATCGTCCGCCGTGGCACCTGCGGCAACCAGCGCACGGGCAAAGCAGTCCGCCCAAAGCTCCATGTCGTTTTTGGTGTAGCCGACGACAATCTGCTTTCCCGTCGTGCCGCTCGACGCGTGGAGACGGACGACCTCCTTCATCGGAACGGCGAACAGTCCGAACGGGTAGGTGTCGCGCAGGTCCTTCTTATAGCTGAAGGGCAGCTTGTGCAGGTCGTCGATGCTGCGGATGTCCTCGGGCTTTACGCCGACGGCATCCATTTTTTCGTGGTAGAACGGAACATTTTCATAGACGCGCTTCACCGTTTTTACAAGCCGCTCGTTTTGCAGCGCGACGATCGTTTCACGGGATGCGGTTTCGATTTGCGGTTGATAGTATGCCATTGCCTATGCTTCAGCTCCTAAAATGAATGCTTTTTTGTTTAATTCAAGATATTTTTCGGGTACGCTTGCCGCGATCGCGTTCAGCCACTGCTCGCGCGTAAAGTCAAAGCAGCGCGACAGCCGTCCCATCAGGACGATATTGACCGCCTTTGCACTCCCCGCCTGCTGTGCCAGCGAAAGAGCGTCTATCGCGTCAACGTCAAAGCCCGCATCTGTCATCTTTCGGACCAGCTCGGACGGATAGGTTGCCGCGCCGGTGATAACGGGCATGGGGTTCATCTGCTGTGTATTTGTAACAATTTTTCCTCCGGAACGGAGGAATCGCGTCCATCGAGCGGCTTCCAAAAGCTCAAAGGAAACGATCACGTCCGCCTCGCCCTCGTCGATCACGGGCGAGCAGACACGCTCGCCGTAGCGGACATAGGTCACGACGCTGCCGCCGCGCTGACTCATACCGTGGACCTCGGAGACCTTGACATCATAGCCCTCGGTCAGCAGGAGCTTTCCAAGCAGCTTACTGGCAAGCAGACTTCCCTGCCCGCCGACGCCGACGATCATGATATTCTTTGTTTTCATGGCTCAGCCCTCCCGCAGCGCGTCAAATTTACAAAGCTGACTGCAAACGCCGCAGCCGGTGCAGAGCGTTGCGTCAATGCGCGCCTTGCCGCCGGTGATGCTGACGCTGCCGCCCAGCGTAAGTGCCGTGTCACTTGGGTTGCGCGAAGTGAGCACG
>URWG01000039.1 GCA_900551495.1 uncultured Eubacteriales bacterium | reverse complement strand
AGCCGCCGTTCACCGTCCGCGAGGGCGGCATGATCCGTGCGGGCTACAGCGAGGAGCTGGACCGTCTGCGCGACATCGTTTCCGGCGGCAAGGGCACACTTGCCCGCATTGAGGCGGAGGAAAAGGAAAAAACCGGCATTAAAAACCTGCGCGTGGGCTATAACCGCGTGTTCGGCTACTATATTGAGGTCGCCAAGGGGCAGGTCGGGCTGGTGCCCGAGACCTACATCCGCAAGCAGACCCTGACCAACGGCGAGCGTTACATTACACCGGAGCTGAAGGAGCTGGAGAGCACCATCCTCACCGCCCGCGACCGCATTACCGCGCTGGAATACGAGCTGTTCAGCGCCGTCCGCGATCGTTTTGCCGCGCAAGCCGAGCGCATTCAGCGGACGGCACAGGCGGTTGCCTGCGTAGACGTGCTGGCGAGCTTTGCGGCGCTGGCGGTCAAGCAGCATTACTGCAAGCCCGAGGTTGATCTCTCCGGTGAGCTGGACATCCGCGACGGGCGGCACCCCGTGGTCGAGCAGGTGCTGAAAAACGCCCTCTTCGTCCCGAACGACACGCTTTTGGACTGCGACGCCAATCGCTGCGCCATTATCCCCGGTCCCAACATGGCGGGCAAATCGACCTATATGCGGCAGGTCGCGCTCATCGTCCTGATGGCGCAGATCGGCTGCTTCGTCCCCGCGCGGTCGGCGCGGATCGGCATTGTGGACCGCATTTTTACCCGCATCGGCGCGTCGGACGACCTCTCAATGGGCAAATCCACCTTCATGGTCGAAATGTCCGAGGTCGCCGAGATCCTGACCCACGCCACCGAGCGCAGCCTTTTGATCCTTGACGAGATCGGGCGCGGCACATCTACCTTTGACGGTATGGCGATCGCGCGGGCGGTGCTGGAATATGCGGCGGACAAAAAGCGCCTCGGCGCAAAGACCCTGTTTGCCACGCACTACCACGAGCTGACCGACATCGAGCGGGAGCTGGACGGGGTGCGCAACTATAACATCGCCGTGAAAAAGCGCGGTACGGACATCGTGTTTCTGCGCAAGATCGTTGCGGGCGCGGCGGACGATTCCTACGGCGTGGAGGTCGCAAAGTTAGCGGGGCTGCCCGAGCGGGTCATCCGTCGGGCGCGTGAGCTGCTGCACGACCTTGAAAACGGCGCACCGGTGCGCACGGTGACCGTCGCCGCCGACGATCAGGTGTCCATCGCGTCGATGGAAAACGATGCCCTGCGGAAAAAGCTGGAGGTCCTCAGTGTCGAGACGATGACGCCCATCGAAGCCATGAACGCCCTGTTCGAGCTGAAAAAGATGATCTGATACTGATTCTTGATTAAAACATTTCATCAAGAATCCCATGTGCTACGCACACTCGCATCGTGCGAAGGCACGATGCGCCGTTTCATGCATAGTATGAGTTCATTTTGGGAGGCAGACATGAGGCGAAGGGACGTTCCGAAGCGCCCGCGACCGCCGCGCACCGAGACACGGGGCGTTACGGATACCTATATCCGGCGGGGGATCGTGGCAATGATGGCGCTGCTGGGAGTTGCGGCGTTTTTGACCGTGACGGGGCAGCTCGTGCGGCTGATGCTGGTCGAGCATGAATATTACGAGGGCAAGGCAATCCGCAATCAGACCCGCAGCACCTCCGTGACCGCCTCCCGCGGGATAATCTACGACCGCAATATGGAGGTGCTTGCCGCCTCGATGAGCGTGGAGAATATTTTCCTTGACCCCTTGGAGCTGAAGCAGAACGACGTCGATACGGACGCGTTGGCAAAAAAACTGGCGCCGCTGCTGGACCTGTCCGAGGCGTTTATCAAAAAACAGGCGGCGGATACGAGCCTGCGCTATAAAATGCTCAAGCGGCGGCAGGAACGCGGCGTTTGCGATGCGGTGCGGGAGCTGATTGCGGAGGAAAAGCTCATCGGGGTCCATTTGGAGCCGGATTCCATGCGGTACTATCCCAATCACAGTGTTGCCTCGCAGCTTCTCGGCTTTACAAACACGGAAAATGTCGGCTCCGAGGGGCTGGAATCCTACTATAACAAGCTTTTACAGGGCACTGCGGGCGCGGTCATTACCACCAAGGGCAATAACGAGACCGAAATGCTCTATTCCTATGAAAAATATTACCGCGCGTCGGACGGGGAGAGCCTTGTCCTGACGCTGGACTTAACGGTGCAGCGGGCACTGGAAAAGCAGATGCGCGACGCCGTTGACCGCTATGACGTGCTCAACGGCGCGTTCGGCATCGTGATGGACGTCAACAACGGCGACATCCTTGCCATGGCGACGCTCGGCGGCTACGACCCGAACAGCTATCTTGAGATTTTCGACCTGTCGAAAAACGACGAGTTGGAGGAGCTGTATCAATCGGCGGTTGCCAAGCCCGAGGGAACGCAGGAACGGACGGAGGCATTTGACATCTATAATGCGGAGGTCGCGGCGGCGCGGCTGAAGCAGTGGCGCAATCGCTGCGTCTCCGACGGCTACGAGCCGGGCTCGACCTTCAAGGTCATTACGCTGGCGTCGGCGCTCGACAGCGGCGCGGTCACGCTGCAAAACAGCTTTTACTGCCGCGGCGCGGAAAAATTCGAGGGACGTTCGCAGATACTGAACTGCTGGCGGCATCAGGGTCACGGCGCGGAGACGACGGCGCAGGCGCTGCAAAATTCCTGCAACCTTGCCTTTGCGCACATCGGGCTTCTGACCGGCGGCGATCGGCTTTACGACTATTGCAAGGCGTTCGGGCTGATGGATACGACGGGGATCGACCTGCCCGGCGAGGCAAAGGGACTGTTCCACAGTCGGGAGCATTTGGCGGATAACGCGACTTACGGCACGAGCTACTTAATCTCGACCTCCTTCGGGCAGACGGTGAAGCCGACGCCCGTGCAGGTGGTGCGGGCGGTGTCGGCGGTGGTCAACGGCGGGTATCTGCTCAAGCCTCACGTCGTTTCGCAGGTTCTCGATGCCGACGGTAACGTTCTGGAGCGCTATGACCGCGAGGTCATCCGTCAGGTGATCTCCGAGGACACCTCCGCAACGATGTGCGAGCTGATGGAGTCGGTCGTCGCGGTCGGCACGGCGAAAAACGCGCAGGTCGCGGGCTATCGCATCGGCGGTAAGACCGGCACGGCGGAAAAAACCGACCAGCGCGACGCCTCCGGTCAGCTCACCAAGGATAAGATCGTCTCGTTTATCGGCGTTGCGCCGATGGAGTCGCCGCAATATGCCGTGCTGATCGCGCTCGACACGCCGAATCCCGCGACGGGACTGTATATTTCCGGCGGCGTGATGGCGGCTCCGACGGTCGCGGCGGTGTTTGAGGATATTCTGCCCTATCTCGGCGCGGAGCCGGATTACAGTGCGGACGAGATGTACCGCGTGAACGTGACGATGCCCGATGTCGCGGGCATGAGCATTTCCGAGGCGGCAAAGACCCTGAAGGACAGCTCGCTGGAGTATCGGACGGTCGGCAGCGGCAGCCGCGTGGTCAGCCAGCTCCCGTCGGCGGGGCGGGCGGTGCCGGGGCTTTCCACGGTGCTGCTCTATACCGACGACTCCATGCCGACGGGGACCGTGAAGGTGCCGAATCTTTACGGCAAGACGGCAAAGGAGGTCACGGAGCTGCTCACGCCGCTGGGACTTTATTTGCAGCCGAAGGGCGCGGACAGTACCGCGTGGCACGTTACGGCGACGGCACAGGACCCTGCGCCCGACACCGAGGCGGAGCGCGGAACGACGATCACGGTGCTTTTCACCGATACAAACGATATGGATTAGGAGAACATCATGAAACTAAAGGACCTGCTTGCGGGCGTTGCCGTACTGGAGACAAACGCGCCGTCGGATACAGAGATTGCGGGCGTGCGCTATGCGTCAAATCGGGTGCAGACGGGAGAGCTGTTTGTCGCCGTGCCCGGGTATGCGACGGACGGACATAAATATATCCCCGATGCGGTGCGACGCGGGGCGGCGGTCATCCTCTGCGAGCGCGATATGCCGACGGGGACGCCGTGGGTGCGCGTCGCCTCGACACGGCAGGCGCTGGCGCAGCTCGGCGCAAATTGGTTCGGGCATCCCGCAGAGTCGATGCAGGTCATTGGTGTGACGGGAACGAACGGCAAGACCTCGGTGACATACCTGCTCAAGGAGCTGCTGGAAAAGGCAATCGGCGCAAAGGTGGGCTTGATCGGCACGATCTGTAACCTCATCGGCAGTGAGGAGCTGCCGACCGAGCGGACGACACCGGAGAGCTTCGAATTACAGGGAATTTTGGCGAAAATGCGTGACGCGGGCTGCACCCATGTCGTGATGGAGGTGTCGTCCCATGCGCTGTATCTGCACCGCGTGGACGAAATTCCGTTCCGCGTGGGCGCGTTCACGAACCTGACCGAGGACCATTTGGACTTTCACGGTACGATGGAAAACTATCGACGGGCGAAAGCAATCCTCTTTACCCGCTGCGAGAAGGGCGTGTTCAACACGGACGACCCGACGGCGGAGCTGATGATCCGCGACGCCTCCTGCGAAATTTATACGGTCGGAACGACGGGGCAGCCGATGCTGCTGGGTGAGAAGCTTGAGCTTGCGTCCGACCATGCGGCGATGACGCTGTGCGAGGAAGGGGAGGAGGTCCGTCTCCGCGTCGGTATCCCCGGGCGGTTTACGGTCAGCAATGCGCTGGTCGCCGTCGGAATCGCACGGCAGCTCGGGATTCCGCTGAAAACGGCTGCCGCTCTGTCCCAAGCGAAGGGAGTAAAGGGCAGAATCGAGGTCGTGCCGACACCGAATAAGGAGTTTACCGTTCTGATCGATTACGCGCACACCCCTGACGGGCTGGAAAACGTGCTCCGCTCCGTCCGCGACTTCTGCAAGGGCAGGCTGATCGTTGTATTCGGCTGCGGCGGCGACCGCGACCGCACGAAGCGCCCGATCATGGGACACATCGCAGAACAGCTTGCCGATCTTGTGATCGTGACCTCGGATAACCCGCGGACAGAGGAACCAATGGCGATTATACGGGACATTTTGGCGGGAATGGAGCGTCCGCCGCTGCTGGTGGAGGAAAATCGCCGCCTTGCGATTCGACAAGCCTTGCGTTATGCGCAAAAAAATGATATAGTAGTGCTCGCCGGAAAGGGTCATGAGACTTATCAGATCCTCGGTACGGAGAAAACACATCTGGACGAACGCGAGGAGGTCGCCTCGGCTTTATGGGAAAGCAAATGATTACCTTGGAGCAGGCTGCGGCGTGGTGCGGCGGTCGTGTTTCCGAGGAGTATAAAAATATCGCGTTTTTCGGCGCGAATTTCGACACGCGGCTGCTGCGGGAGGGCGAGCTGTTCGTTGCTCTGAAGGGGCAGCGCGACGGGCACGATTTTGCGCAGAGGGCGATCGAACTGGGCGCCGCTGCGGTGCTGGCAAGCGAGCCGCTGCCCGAGACGATCCCCGCAATCTATACGGACGATACGCTGCGGGCATTGCAGACGATCGCGGCGGCATGGCGGGAGCACCTGAACTGCAAGGTGATCGGCATTACCGGCAGCGTCGGCAAGACGACGACGAAGGAAATGGTCGCCGCCGTGCTGGGAAAGCGCTTTTGCACCCTGAAAACGGCGCTGAATTACAACAACGACATCGGCGTGCCGATCATGCTGCTGCGCATCACGCCCGAGCACGAGGCGGCGGTGCTGGAGATGGGCATGAACCACTTCGGAGAGCTGTCCGTTCTGACGCGGCTTGCCCGTCCGAATATGGCGCTGATTACGAATGTCGGCACGATGCACATTGAAAACCTCGGCTCCCGCGAGGGAATCCTGCGGGCAAAGCTTGAGATTTTGGAGGGCTTGCAGACGGGCGGTCACGTCCTTTTCTGCGGCGACAACGATCTGCTCTCCCGTGAGGCGGAAAAATACGGGGCGCTGACGTTCGGCTTGAGCGAGGGCTGCACCGTGCGCGGCGGCAATTTGAGCGTCTGCGACGGGCAAACGACCTTTACCGTCACGGCGGGAACGACAGAATTCGACGTGACGCTTCCGCTGCTCGGGGAGCATAATGTGCTCGACGCGTTGGCAGCGGCGGCGGTCGGCTTGGAGCTTGGCGTTACGCCGACGGAGATCGCCGAGGCGCTGCGGGAATTCCGAAACACCGGTCATCGCCAGCGCCGGCTCACGGTCGGCGGCGTCCGAATCATTGACGACTGCTACAATGCGGGTCCCGAGTCCATGCGCGCGGCGCTGAACGTGCTGGCGCAGGAAAAGGGACGTCGTATTGCGGTGCTCGGCGGGATGCTGGAGCTGGGCGCTTACGCACCGCAGGCACATTATGAGGTCGGCGCGTATGCCGTCGGGCGGACGGAGCTGCTGTATGCCTACGGCGACAACAGCGAGCAGTATGTGCGCGGGGCGAAGGAAAACGGACTGACCCGCGCGGAGAAATTCGATACGCACGAGGCGCTGTATGCCGCTCTGCGCAGAGAGCTGCATCCCGAGGATACGGTCCTGCTCAAGGGCAGCCGCGGGATGCACATGGAGCGCGTGCTCGACCTTTTTACCGAAGAAAGCAAAAACGGAGGAATGTAACATGGACACGAACATTTATTGGGTGCTCGGTGCGGTGCTTGCGGGCTTTGTGCTTGCGGTGCTGCTGGGACGCGTGCTGATCCCCGCGCTGCGTGCGCTGAAGGCGGGACAGTCCATCCGTGAGGTCGGTCCGAAATGGCACAACGGCAAGGCGGGAACGCCGACCATGGGCGGTCTGATGTTCATTGCCGCCTCCGCGCTGTGTATCCCGTTCGGCATTTTTGCGCTGAAAAACGGCGAATATTCGCAGCTTTTGGTGCTCGCCCTTGCGCTGATGTTCGGCGCTATCGGCTTCTACGACGACTACATCAAGGTCAAGAAGAAGCGCAACCTCGGCTTGACGGGACTGCAAAAGTTAGTACTGCAGGTCGTTGCGGCGGTGATCTTCCTTCTTGCGATGCACTTCACGGGCGCACTGAAATATGACCTTTACATCCCGTTTGTAACCGAGCCGGTCGCGTCCGTCCCGCCCGTGCTGTATCTTGCAATCGCGATTTTTGCCATTGTCGGCTGCGTCAACGCGGTCAATCTGACCGACGGTATCGACGGGCTTGCCTCCGGCGTGACGATGCCGGTCATGGTGTTCTTTACGCTGGTTGCCGTTTCGATGAAGCGGCTCGGGCTGGCGACCTTCCCCGCGGCGCTGCTGGGCGGCTTGGGCGGCTTCCTGTGCTATAATTTCTACCCCGCCAAGGTATTCATGGGCGACACCGGCTCGCTGTTTTTGGGCGGCGCGGTCGTCGGTATGGCGTTTGCGCTGGATATGCCGCTGGTGCTGCTGTTGGTCGGACTGGTCTACATCATTGAGACGCTCTCCGACATCATTCAGGTGACGTATTTCAAGCTGACGCACGGAAAGCGCGTGTTCAAAATGGCGCCGATCCACCATCATTTTGAAATGTGCGGCTGGTCCGAGAAGAAGATCTGGGTGGTTTTCGTCTCGGTCACGGCGCTGATGTGCGTGCTGGCGTGGTTCGGCGTGAGAAACTGGTTCTGATTATTTTCCAAACGCGAGAGGAGGTCAACCATGCCCCGCGATTTGTCTGTTCGCGCGGGAAATCGCAAGACGACAAAGAGCGATCTCGGCGTAATTGATCTGCCGTACTTTTTTCTGACCCTGCTGCTGGTCGCCGTCGGGCTGATCGTGCTGCTCTCGGCAAGCTATGCTCGGGCGTACCATGTAACGGGGAATTCCGCAAGCTATTTCACAAGCCAGCTCGTGTTTGCACTGATGGGCGTCGCGGCGATGCTGTTTGTCAGCCGCGTGCCCTATGACTGGTACCGAAAATTTTACCGCGTGATCTTTGCGGTCACGGTGCTGCTGCTTGCGGCAGTGCTGCTCGTCGGTACGAACGTCAACGGCGCGACCCGCTGGATCAACCTCGGGTTTACGCAGTTTCAGCCCTCGGAAATCGCAAAATTCTCCCTGATCGTCACGCTTTCGGTCATTATGAGCCGCTGCCGCGACGAGATCAAGTCGCTGCGGGTGTTTTTTCTGTGCGCCGGTTCGCTGGTGCTGATCGCGGTGCTGCTGATTTTGGAGCCGCATTTTTCCGCAACGATCATCATTGCCTCGCTCTGCTTCTGCATGATGGCGGTCGGCGGGGTCAACTGGAAATACCTCGGCTTGGTCATGGCAGTCGGCGGGGCGGGGCTGCTGCTCCTGCTGCTGACGGGCGGCTATACGAGCGAGCGTATCACCGCGTGGCTCGACCCCGAATCGGACCCGCTGGATTCGGGTCTGCAAATTCTGCAATCGGAATACGCCATCGGCTCCGGCGGACTGCTGGGGCTGGGACTGGGCAAGGGGCGGCAGAAGTACCTCTACCTCCCCGAGGAGCACAACGACTATATCTTTGCCATTGCCTGCGAGGAGCTGGGCTTTATCGGCGCGGTGGCGATATTGCTGCTGTTTGCGCTGCTGATCCTGCGCGGGTACTGGATCGCGATCCATGCGCGGGACCGCTTTTCCATGCTGCTCGGCATGGGGCTGACGACGCTGTTGGCGCTTCAGGTGCTGCTGAATGTGGCGGTCGTGACAAATCTTCTGCCCGCAACGGGCATTTCGCTGCCGTTTTTTTCCTCCGGTGGGACGGCGCTTATCATGCAGCTTGCCGAATGCGGCATTGTGCTGAACATTTCCCGTAGCATCTCAAAGAGAACGGGGTAAAGGAGTGAGGACGATGCGGGTCGTTTTTACCTGCGGCGGTACCGGCGGACATATCAATCCCGCGCTGGCGGTCGCGAAAATTCTCCGCGAACGCAAGCCGGACAGCGAAATTCTGTTTGTCGGCGCGGACGACGGCATGGAGACGAAGCTGGTGCCTCGCGAGGGCTTCCGTATCGAAACGGTCACCATCTCCAACTACCTCAGAAGCGTCACGCCCGCCGCGCTGTGGCATAATGCGAAGGCGGTCGTTACCATCCGACGGGCGCTGCGGAGGGCGGACCGCATTATCCGCGAGTTTCAGCCCGATGTGATCCTCGGTACCGGCGGCTATGCCAGCTACCCGATACTGCGCATGGGCGTGAAGAACGGAATCCCGACCGCGCTGCACGAGGCAAACGCCGTTCCCGGCTTGGCGACGCGGCTGGTCTGTGACAGGGTGGATAAGATCCTTGTCAGCTTTGCCGAGAGCAAGAAGGAATATAAGCATCAGGAACGCGTGATTCCGGTCGGGATGCCGGTGCAGGAGGCGTTTATCTTTACCAAGCGCGCCGATGCCCGCCGTGAGCTGGGGCTGGACGATACGCCCCTGATCGTGTCCGCTTGGGGCAGTCTCGGCGCACGGGAGATGAACAAGAAAATCACCCGTTTTATGGAGCTGGAATGTCGGGACAACTGCTTCCGCCACGTCCACGCGACCGGCTCGTTCGGCTGGCGCTGGATGCCGGAATATGTGAGGGAGCACGGCGTCGATCTGGCGGCGCATCCGCTGGTGACGATGCAGGAATATATTTATAATATGCCGACCCTGATGGCGGCGGCGGACCTTATTATCAGCCGCGCGGGGGCGTCTACCCTGAACGAGATCGCGGCGGCGGGAACGCCCTGTATCATCGTCCCGTCTCCGAACGTGACGAACAACCATCAGGAGAAGAACGCGAGAATTTTGGAGGAGCGCGGCGCTGCCGTGGTCATCCGCGAGGAGGACTGCGACGGCGACCGGCTGTACGCGGCGGCAAAGGAGCTGCTGCACGACGACAAACGCCGCGCTGCGATGCGGACGGCGCTGCGGCAGGTCGCGGTGGTCGATTCCGCCGAACGAATTTATCAAATTCTGCTGGAGCTTGCCAAGCAGGGCAGACACTGAAGGAACCGCGGCGGGTGCGCCCGCATAGGATGGGGCAAATTTCCTTTCGGGAGGTTTGCCTATGGGTACTTATCGGATCGTGGGCGGTGCCCCGCTGCACGGAAGCGTACCGATCCACGGCGCAAAGAACAGCGTGCTGCCGATTTTGGCGGCGACGCTGGTGACGGGCGATACCTGCGAGCTGCACAACTGTCCGCAGATCTCGGATGTGGACGACGCACTGGAAATTCTCCGCTGCCTCGGCTGCGAAACGGAGCAGTGCGGCGCGACGATCCGCGTCGATACTGCCGCCGCAACACCGACGGAGCTTCCCGCGGCGCTGATGAAGCGGATGCGGGCGGCAATCATCTTTCTCGGCGCGATGCTGACGCGCTTTTCCCACGCCGCGCTGTACCATCCCGGCGGCTGCCCGCTGGGGGAGCGACCGATCGACCTGCACCTGCGCGGGCTGCGGCTGATGGGCGCGGAGTGCCGATACGACGGCGACGGGCTGTACTGCACGGCTGACGGGCTGCACGGCTGCACGCTTGCCTTGCCGTTTCCGAGCGTCGGCGCAACGGAGAATCTGCTGCTGGCGGCGCTGAGCTGCGAGGGCGAGGTCGTGATCTGCAATGCCGCAAGGGAGCCTGAAATTGCCGATCTGATCGGCTTTTTACGGGCGTGCGGCGCGGAAATTGTCGGGGAAGGGACGTCCGTTCTCCGAATTCGGGGGAAATGCCCCCTGCACGGCGCGACGTACCGCATTTTACCCGACCGCATGGAGGCGGCGACGTACTTAGCGGCGGCTGCCGCAACACGGGGCACGCTGCGGCTGCTCGATGTGCGGACGGCACATTTGGAGGCGGTCCTGCGGGTGCTGCATCGCGGGGGCTGCGCGCTGGAGACGGAGGATAACGCGCTGACGATCCGCTGCCGCGCTCTGTCGGCGGTCAGCCCGATCGTTACCGCGCCCTATGACGGCTTTCCGACCGATGCACAGGCGCCGATGATGGCGGCAATGGCGACGGCGGAGGGCGACAGCGTGTTTGAGGAGACGATTTTTGCCGACCGTTTCCGCCACGTTCCCGCGCTGTGCGCGATGGGAGCGAATATCACGACGGCAAAGCGCTGCGCATTGGTGCGCGGGGTCGAGCGGCTGCACGGTGTGACCGCTGCGGCGACCGATCTGCGCGGCGGGGCGGCGATGGTGATCGCGGCGCTCGGTGCAGAGGGCGAGAGCAGCATTACTGCGACCGAGCATTTGGAACGAGGATATACCGCTTTTGCGCCGAGCCTTCGGGAATGCGGCGCGGAGATCATTCAAGAAGGATAATACGATGGAAAACGAAAGAAGAAAGGAAAATACCGAGCGCGTGCGGCAGGCCCCGGCGGGGAAGCGCAGGACCTCACCCGCCGCCCGTGAAGCACAGCGGCAGAGAGCGGAGCAAAAGGCAGCCGCCCGCCGTCGCGAAAACGGTGAAACGACGCGCCGCCGACCGGAACCGCAGCAGGAGCAGCAGCCCGCAGTACAGCACAACGGCGCGGTACATAGGGAAAAGCGGAATTCCCGCGCGGCGCAGACGGCACAACGCCATCGCGAGGAGCGAAAGG
Organism: uncultured Eubacteriales bacterium; assembly: GCA_900551495.1. GTDB lineage: Bacteria > Bacillota > Clostridia > Oscillospirales > Oscillospiraceae > JAZOXB01. The sequence continues at coordinate 2,015 of URWG01000039.1, read as the reverse complement.
AAAACGCGCGTCTGTCCGAGCTGCGGCAGAAGCAGAAGCGAAAGGCAAAGCAGCGCACGCAGAAGGCAATGCCGGTCGATGTCTGGAAACGACTGGTTATCATGGGCGCGGTCGTGGCGGCGTTGGCGCTGAGTATGATTATTTTCTTCCGCGTACATCATGTCGAGGTGCGCGGTAATGCGTTTTACACGAGCGAGGAGATCAGCGCGGCAACGGCGATCGCGGACGGCGACAACCTGCTGACGCTCTCCCGCGGACAGGTGGCGGGCAGCGTGATGGCGCAGCTTCCCTACATCCGCAGTGTGCAGGTAACGCGCCGCCTGCCGGACACCGTGATCGTGACGGTGATGGAATTCGACACGACCTATGCCGCGCAGGACGCGGCGGGGACGTGGTATCTGATGACCGCGACGGGAAAGCTGACCGAGCAGGTTTCGGAGTCGGCGGCGAAGGAGCATATCCTGATCGAGAATTTGGTGCTCAAGAACCCCGTCGTCGGCGAACAGGCGGTCCCCTCTGCCGAGGAGGGCAAGGAGGACGCGGCAAGACGCAAGCTCGAGACGCTCACCGAGGTGCTGCAGGAGATCGAGGCGGCGGAGCTGGTTCGCGAGATTCGCTCGGTCAACGTCCTGTCCACCTCAAGCATCAGTCTGTGGTACGGCGACCGCTTCCAGGTCGAGCTGGGCGGCAGCAATGAGCTTGCCTATAAGTTGGAGTACCTGAAGGTCATCGTTGCGCAGCAGAAGGATTACGACACGGGCACGATCGACCTCACGCTGAGCAACGGAAACGAGGCTTATGTGATTCCCAATCAGTAAAAATAAGGGAAAAATGTAAATAATTTTGGCAAAAACGAGAAATTCTATTGACCTGCGGGAAATTTCACGGTAAAATAGAAGAGTATAATTCTGCATATAATACACTGTCGTCATTTTCAGTATACATAGGAGGAGATCAATCATGTCCGAAGTTTACGCAGATAAGGTAGTTAATATTAAAGTTATCGGTGTAGGCGGTGCCGGCAACAATGTCGTGAACCGCATGATCGACAGCCGGATCAGCGGCGTCGAATTCATGGTTATCAATACCGACCGCCAAGACCTGAATAAATCCAAGTGCGAGAATAAGCTCCAGATCGGCGAGAAGCTGACCGGCGGCATGGGAGCAGGCTCCAAGCCCGAGATCGGCAAAAAGTCCGCCGAGGAGAGCAGAGCCGCCATTTCCAAGGTCCTCGAGGGGACGGATATGGTCTTTATCACCGCCGGTATGGGCGGCGGCACCGGCACCGGCGCGGCTCCCATCATTGCCGACCTCGCACATGAGGCGGGTATCCTGACCGTCGGCGTCGTGACCAAGCCCTTCCGCTTTGAGGGCGCAAACCGCATGAAGCAGGCGGAGGAGGGTATCCGTGCGCTGTCCGATAAGGTCGATTCGCTCATCATCATCCCGAACGACCGTCTGAAGTACGTCACCGATCAGAAGATCACCTTTGCCAACGCCTTCGGCATTGCCGACGACGTTCTGAAGCAAGCGGTTTCCTCAATCTCCGAGCTGGTCGGCTACTCTGACCGCGTGATCATCAACCTCGACTTTGCGGACGTTTCCTCCATCATGAAGAACGCAGGTCGTGCGCACATGGGTGTCGGCACCGCTTCCGGCCGCGAAAAGGCGGAGCAGGCTGCGATGGCTGCCGTCGCCAGCCCGCTGCTGGAAACGTCTATCAACGGCGCTACGGGCGTTCTGATTAATGTGACCGGCTCTGCCGATCTCGGTCTGGACGACGTGGAGACCGCTGCCAATATCGTTATGGAAGCGGCAAATCCCGAAGCCAACATCATCTTCGGCGCGACTTTCAGCGAGGAATTCGAGGACGAGATGCGCGTGACGGTCATCGCTACCGGTTTCGACGATCAGAAGAAGCCCGAGAGCAAGGGCATTTTCTCGAATGCCGGTGCTTCCCGCAATGCGACCGCGCCCCGCACCGCTGCCGCTCCCGCCTCGGCGCCTGTTGATGC